>JBJKPL010000087.1:0-19175 GCA_046706345.1 Candidatus Sulfidibacterium sp. | reverse complement strand
GTTCACCGTTGTCGGCAATGACTTTGATCTTGGGGAAAGTCACATTGGGAAAGAGCTCGGTTTTCATATTCCGGTAAGAATATACGCCGGCCAGCGCCACAATGATCATTAAAACAAAAAGAGGGCTTTTGAATCGGTTATAAAAATTACTCATGGTAGCCTCCTCTATTTTACAATTTTCACGGTGGCCGTATCCGGTAGTCCGTAAGCGCCTTGCGTAACGATCCGGTCGCCGGGTTTTAGGTTCCCTGACACGATTTCTATGGAATTCTCACCCTGCCAACCGATGGTCACCGGTACTTTTACCGCGGTGGTGTCGTTGGTCATTTTCATCAGCCAGAAACGGGTCTCTTCTTCGTTGGTGAGCAAGGCATCCCGCGGCACGAAGGTTCCCTGATGGATCTCTCTTTCTTTAAAACGAACCTGGAGGTTCATCCCCGCCGAGAGCTGTAGATTGGAAGGCAACGGCACGAGGAAGGGTTGGGACTGGGTGATGGTATCGGCAATGAAAAGCGGTCTTTTAAAATAGCTCTTTACGGGTTTCTGCCCCGGGATGATTACCGTGCAGGATGGTTTTTTCCCAATCGATGCAACCTGGTCAAAAGGAACATAAGTCATCGCCACCAGCGAATGCTTCTTGAATGCCGACGCCAGCAGACTGCCGGGTTGCACGTAATCGCCTTCCTGCACCGCCACGGAGTTGGTGAGGGCATTCTGATCCGAGAAAATGGTGTCGCTGCTGTTATCCAGGCCCTGTGCCAGCGAACCTGATTTCTCGAGGGCCGTCAGTTCCACGGGTTTGATGATGAATAACGGTTGGCCGGCACGGATCTCATCACCGGGACGGGTGAAGACTTTCGTTACCACCCCTTCGGTGCGCGACCGGAAATTCACATCCTGCAGGTAACGGCTTACCGCCCTGAAATGTCCGTAAACGATCTTATTTTGCACCACGGGCATCCCGACACTGACGGTGGGAAGCGGCAGTTTGGTGTCCGACACATTGTTGTTCCGTTGCTGGCAGGCGGTGACCGCAAAAACCAGGGCCAGAGCCCATACCAGATTCCGATTGCTGAATTTAACCATGTTCCGAGAACTTAATGATTCCAGTAATTGTATTGATTGATCAGTTTATTCAGGCTGATCTGCTGCAGCCCGTAAGACAAATTCATGTCGTTATAATTTTTCAGGGCCATCAGAAAAGCCGTGATGGAAACCTGCCCCTTTTGAACCTCCGCTTTGTACAGCGAGATCAGCTCCTGATACTGCTTTTTCAATTTGCCCTGTTCCTGCAGGTTTTTTCTTGCTTCCGCAATGGCGCGGAGCAATTGGGTTCTTTTCATGCGAAGGTCTTTTGATTTCAGGTCCTTCAGCTGCGAAGCCTGGTCGATACGGATCAGGCTCTGCGCTTTGTTTACCTGCTTTTGCCTGCCGTCGAACAAGGTATAGGTCAGCCGGAGGCCCAGGCCCAGCCCCAGATTGTGCTGAATTCCGGGCAGCTGAACCGCGTTCAGCCCGGCGTTGGAAAAAAAGGTCACCGTGGGTTCGTAGCGGTTGTTGAACAGCTTGTTTTCGGCCAGGGCCGTCAGGCTGTCGTTGGTATAAGGCATCAGGAAAGCCGAGGTCTTTTCCTCCGGTGAGGAAAGAGTCAGATCTTCCATCTGCAGCTCGTTCATAGAAGAATCGGTGATGCCGCAGGAGGTCTTCAGCTGCATCAGCTGCAAACGATGGGCGATGGCCAGATCCTTGAGCCTGATGGAATCGGAGGCCAAATTGGTTTTCAGCAGGGCATAATCCACAATCTTATACAGCCCTTTTCGCGTCAGGACTTCCAGTATCTTCACTTCACGCGACTCCAGCCGGACGGTTTTCCGTTGCGTCTGATAAGACAGCTGGGCGCTCAGGGCATCGTAATACAAACCGGCAATTTGCTGTTGCAGGGCGAAATCCGTATTCTTCAGGCGGATCTTCAACGCGCTGATCTGCTGATCCTGAAAGTTGAGGGCATGGTCCACAGGCTTTTTGGCGAACAAGGGAACCTCTACATTCATCAAAGCCGAATACAAGCCGCCGTTGGTCACGGCAATGTCATAACCATAAGCGTTGGCGGACGGATTGGTGGAAAATAGCGCGCCGTTATTGTTAAAATAAGGAGTCAGGTCGACTTCCGAAGAAAAATACCCTTTCGGCGCGGTATAGATGGCTTTGATGCTTTTCTTTTCCAGTTCCAGGATGCGGATCTGTTTTGTGAGCTGAATGATTTCGGGGTTGCTGACCCGGGCGCTGTCGACATATTGTTGCAGAAGGCTCTGCCCTTTTATCACAGGGCCGCAAGCCAAAAGGAGGATCCCAACCAAAATTACCGCGGGTAAATTCCTGGATTTAAAGTTGTTTCCTGTTCCTGTGAGAGAAAAAGGTACCTTTTTTTTCATGAATCATTGCATTGGATAAGAAACGGATGTGTTTGCCTGTGTACAGTAAGACAAAGATAGTTTTTTTGATTCTCCGGACATTAAAAACCCAAGCTCCCGCGGAGAATTTGGGTTAAAACATGTTAAATTAATGCCTGCCAAAAGCATTTTTTTGCTCTGCGGGTTTAATCGTTTTCATCCGAGGCGTTTTCCTGCCCGATGAGGTTGCCTTTTTTGTCGATGGTGACCTCGAGTTTGCTGTCGCCTTTTTCGATCACAATTTCATAGGCGCTGTATTGAGGCGTTTCGGTGAAAGAAACGTCTTTAACGGTATAGCCTGCAAACCGGCTGCTCAATGTTTCCATAACGGCAGCGGCAAGGTGTGCATCCGGAAGTTCGGTCTCGGTTTCTTTCCATTGGCCCTGCAAATCGAAATTGGCCGACATGTCTTTTCCGTTGAAAGAGAATTCGGCTTCCCATTCCGTTTTTCCTTCACGTGCCCAGTGGGCTTTTTTTACCGTTGGAAATTTTTGGCTGAAAGCGGTTTTTACGGCGGCCGGAACACGGCTCTGACTGCAGGCTGTCATGCTGAAAGAGATCAGCAATGCAGCCAGGATCCATAAGTTTTTTTTCATCTTTTTCTTTTTTTATGATTGATGAAGCAAACCTACGGGCGGAATCTAAAGGAAATTGTAAGAAAAAGATAACTTTTACCAAGGTTGTCGATTTTCCCGGGCAGATTCCAGATAGGTGGAGAGAAGAAAAAGAAAACGGTGATTAGATCACCTGGAAAGTGCATTCAAAAGATGCACGATATCAGGCCTACGCCAGCTGGTAGCTTGCCTGGAAATATTGCAGTCCGTTTTGGTTGGTGATGCCCAGGAGAAAATCCTCGAACATAAAATGATAGAGTGTTTTATAGCTTAATTTCTGCGGGGGATAGATCTTGGGGTTGTGGATGTCGAGCATGCGTTTGGCATAGCTGCGGGTCACAAATTCACGGCTGATGTCGCGGCGGTAGATGTTTTGTTGCTGTCCCTGTTCAAAATTGAGGCCGATTTTTTCACACGCAAAATCCACGCGCTTCTGCAGGTCCTCGTCGTAGATCTTCTTCAGGTCAACGGGGTTGCCATCAAAGTTGGTGTAATGCAGTTCGCGGTGGTTGGCCAGCATACGGCTGACCTGCAGCAACATATCTATGGCATTCACCGTTTTGTTTTTATTGGAAAGGGCCCGTTCGACGAAAGCCTCCAGTTGATTCCATTTGGTAACAAAAGAGAGGGATTTGTCTTCGGATGTGGGTACAAGGGGAGTGCCTTCCTGATTCCGGGGCTGTATTTCTTGGATCATGATCTGTCTTTTTTATCCTTTTTCCTGTAACTGACGGTTGGATCAGTGCCAAAAGTTCAAATATATACTTTTTTGCGAAATTTTAGTCGAATCTGTCACAAATTGCCTGCCAAAGTACTACTTTTCAAAAATTTCTTTGATTTCCAGGGCGGGCTGCCAAAAATCAGGGGCAAAAATACAGAACCCTGAGACATGCCAAACAAAACAAATCTTAAATCCTGTCCGGGGCGTTTTATGCTCTTATTACGTTGGCTGAAACGGAAGACGTTTATTTTTAAATGACTGAATATAAATTTATTATACATATTCTTCGGGGGTAATACTAAAGTAATGCCTGTTTTCCCCGAAGGTGTAAGTGACTTTCAAACCGCTGACCTCACAGATCTTGCTAACCAGTGAGAGTCCCAGTCCGGTGGATTTTTTATCACCCGATTCTTTGTAAAAGCGTTCGAAGATCTTCTCGCGGTTCTCCAGGGGGTTTTTCCCGGAATTGGAAAATACCATTCCCGACCGGGTGGTTTCAACTGCAACTTCTCCATTTTCTCCGGTGTGTACCAGCGCATTTTTTAGCAGGTTGACCACCAATAGCTGTGCCAGTGAAGCACTCATCCAAACGCTGAATTCTTCTTTGATATGGACGGCAATTTGGATCCCGCGCATCTCAAAAAGCTCTTTCATGGATTCCAGGTTGCGATGAATGAGTTTGGAGAATGGCAGTTCTTCTTCATCGGAAAACTGGGCGTTTTCTATTTTGGTGAGCAGCAGCAGGGTGCTGTTGAGCTTTTCCAGTCGTGAAATGTTTTCCAGCACGGAATCCAGGGTGTTAACCTGTTCTTCATCCAGATTTTTGCTGTTCAGCAGATTTTCTGCTTGGGTTTGGATCACCGCCAGCGGGGTTTGTAATTCGTGGGAGGCATTTTCGGTAAATTCTTTCAGGCTGTTGTAATCCGACCTGACCTTCTCGGTCAGTTTATGAATGCTTTGGTTGAGCTCGTTGAATTCGGTGATGGGGGTTTCGGTGAGCACGAAATCTTCGCGATCCTGCAGGGAAAAGGATTTCAGCTTTTCCAGGTTTTCGTAGAACGGTTTCCAGACGGAAGAAGCCGTTTTCTTGTTGATGAAATACAGGACGGTCACCAGCAACAGCAGCAGGAGGGCGGTAGCCATGAAGATGCTCATCACAACATCGGTTTTTTCCACGGTCAGGGCACGAACCGTGATATGATAAATTTTTCCCTGGACGTTTTTCCACGTATTCAGTTCTTTGAACAATTCGCTTTCTCCTACCACCGGATCATAGATGATGGTGTCTTTCAGGACAGCCTTTTTCATTTCCTGATCAGGTTTAATTTCAATGATGGGGTAGAGGTTTGAAACGGGTTTTTGTTTTTCCAGTTGACGTACAATCCGGTTGGTACTGGCGGTCAGTCCTTCGCTGACATCGGAAGCGGCAATGCTGTTGATGGTTATGTACAATCCCAGCAACCCAACGGCAAAGACGATGACCGAGCTGTAGACATAATAGCGGTTGATTTTTTTCAGGAGCTTCATGTGTGGCCGAATTTGTAACCGATGCCATAGACGGTGGTGATATAATCGCTGCCGCCGGCGTTTTTGATCTTTTTGCGGAGGTTGTTCAGGTGGGTATAGACAAAATCAAACCGGTCGGCATCATCCATATAATCCCCCCAAAGATGTTCGGCAATGGTCTGCCGGGTGAGCACACGTTCCTTGTTGGTGATCAGGAACAGCAACAAATCATATTCTTTGGGGGTCAGATTGAGAAGCTGGTCGTGAATGGTTACGGTTCGCTCTTCCGGCAGCAGCCGGATCTCCCCGAAGACCACCGACCGGCTGCCCTGAAATTTGCGCCTGCGCAGCACCGCCCGGATCCTGGAATGCAGCTCGGAAAGATGGAAAGGCTTGGTAATATAATCGTCGGCGCCGAGGTCAAGACCGGTGATCTTGTCATCCAAAGAATTCCGTGCCGAAACGATCAGCGTTCCTGTTTCCGGATGCTGATTTTTGATTTCCTTCAACAGGTTGAGGCCGTTGCCGTCGGGCAGGGTAATATCCAATATTACAACATCATACGAAAAGGCCGCCAGCTTATCTTCCGCTACAAAACAGCTGGCGGCTTGTTCACAGACAAAACCCTCTTCCTTGAGAAAGGCCGTCATGGACTCCAGTAGGTCCGGTTCGTCTTCGACGACAAGAATTTTCATTTCATTTCAACTTACCCGCAAAGATAACGGATTAAATCTAAAGGAATCTTCAAGATATTCTCGAAGAAGCTTTTCAGGCCCCCGCGAATCAAAATTGGAAATTTATTCTCTTTTTGGGACTGACATGATGTGCGCTGGCAACAGGGTAAAATTTAGCGGCCTCATAAATAAGCCTTTATGAAAAAATCCCGGTTTTGGCATAGTTATTTCTATTATATTTAGTTATTTTTAGAGAATTGATTTTACGGGAGCCTGACTGCGGCAAAACAACGATTCAGGCCGGCAGGTTTGAATTTTTTATCTTTCCTTGTGCTTTCATATCCTGATGAGAATCAAAGAATTTGATGAATGAAAATTAAGACCAGAATATTGATAAGTACGCTTGCCACGGCACTGGTTACCAGTATGACCTTGATTCTGGTGGTATATCTGTTCATGTACCAGAGCCTGCAACGACAGGAGGTTCATGACTTGCACGAACATGTGAACCAGGCGGTCAGGAACCTGGAAGAGCATATTCAGGTCCCGGCTTTTCAGCTGAAAACACTGGCTGGTAAAGAGCTTATCCGAAAAGATGAGGATGATTCGCTTTCGGAAGAGTTGACGGAATTCAACAATGTGGTGGTCGAGTTTTATTCTGTTTGTTATACGGATTTGAACGGCCGGGTGCTGGCCAGTTCCGACAGGCGACTCATTGGAAAGAACATTCTCAGGTTGGTACCCAACATTCAGGATGAATTCCAGGCCTGTCTGAAGGAAAGGAGCAGGGAGGTTGTAATTTCAGATATTCAGAAAATACCAGTCCATGAAATATATGCCAGCGATTCGGCCGATATGCAAATGCTCACCGGCGTTTATAATGTGCAAGGAAAAATCAAAGGCATTCTGGTGGCCTTGTACGATATTGGTTATCTGGCACATCATGTGAGAAATATTGCCGGTTACTTTGGTGGAGAGGGGCAGTCGTTTTTGATCGACTCCAGTGGTAAGGTGCTCATAACGACCGATCCTTCGGTTCGGGTGATGGAACCTTTCAAGGGCATGGGGCTATCCAAGCTGAGAAATGATTTTGAAACCGAATCCAATGGTTTTACGGTCTATACCAACAAAAAAGGCGTAAAAAAATTATCAGGCTTTGTCAATCTTAACAAGATCGGGAATCATGATCTGCATTGGTCTTTGCTGGTGGAAGTTCCCTACAGCGAGTTCCTGTCGCCTGTCCACAAACTGTTGATCCGGTTGTTATATATCGTGGCTTTTTTTCTGCTGCTGATCATCTTCCTGGCCGTTCTATTTTCCCGTAATCTTACCAAACCCCTGACCTGGCTTACACAGGCGACAGAAAATTTGGGAGAAGGCCGTTACGAAAAGCTGGACTTCAATTCAAAAAGTGAACTGGGAGAACTGGTGAATGCATACAACGGTGCAGTTGAGAAGATTAAGAACACCACCCAGGAGCTCAAAGAAAACGAAGAGTTGTTCCGGAACCTGGCCGAATCGACCACAGCCGGCATCGCCATCATTCAGGATTCCAAAATAGTGTATTGCAATGGGGCGATCCTTCAGATGTTTGGCTATACTTTTGATGAACTGGCCGAAAAGGATTTCTGGACCCTTGTCGATCCCGAATATCGCGAAACGGTTAAAAATTACGGGCTCTCCAGGCAACGGGGAGAAGATGTTCCGTCGCATTATGAATTCAAGTCGAGAAAGAAGACCGGCGAGGAACTATGGATCACGCTGGCGGCCGGAAGTTTGATGTGGAAAGGGAAAAGAGCGGGCATTGCCACGCTGTTGGACCTTACGGAACACAAGAAAGCCGCCGAAAAACTGCGTTCTGATGAACAACGATTGCGGATGGCCCAGCATATCGGACGTATGGGTTTCCTGGATATGGATCTGCTGACCCGAAAAGTGGAGGTGGCTTCGGAAGGGCTCGAAATCCTTGGCCTGGCGCCGGACAAAAACGTCTTTGATTTTGACGACCTGAAGCAATTGATCCATCCGGAAGATCAGCAGCGTGTGATGCAGGCCATTGAAGAGGCGCTAAACGGGCGTTCCCGGCTCGATATGCAACACCGCCTGATCACCGCCAACGGAAAAGAAAAATATGTTTGGTCCACGGCAGAGCTCATCCGCGATGAAAAAGGAGCGCCGGTACGCTTGCTGGGAACGATCCAGGATATTTCCGAAAGCAAGCAAACCGAGGCTTCTCTGAAATTGTTCCGGGCCCTCATCGACAACACGTATGACCCGATCGAGGTGGCGGATGTGGAAACCGGACGTTTTGTGGATGTCAACGAAAGAGCTTGTGAAGTGTTGGGCTATACCCGCCAGGAATTTTTGAAACTTTATGTCTTTGATATCGATCCGAAAGTCAGTCCTAAAGTTTTCGGTAAAATCAGGCAGAATGCGCGAAAAAACGGAGAGGCCGTATGGGAGACCCTCCACCTGAGGAAAGACGGATCAACCTTCCCTGTCGAAGTTAACATTAAACTGGTGAAACTGGACCGGGAATATCTTGTCAGTATTTCAAGGGATATCACCGAAAGGAAGATCAACGAACAAAAGTTGATTGAAGCCAAGGAGCAAGCCGAAGAGTCTGAACGTTTGAAATCAGCTTTTCTGGCCAACATGAGTCACGAGATCCGAACCCCCATGAACGGGATCCTGGGATTTGCGGAATTGTTAAAGGAGCCCAAGCTAACGCGGAAAGAACAGGAAAAATACCTCAGCATCATCGAAAAAAGCGGTGAACGCATGCTGAATACGGTCAACGATATCATCGATATTTCAAAAATTGAATCAGGCCAGATGACAGTTTCCATCTCCGAGACGAATATCAACAAACAGATGGAATTCGTCCAGCACTTTTTTAAACCGGAAGTGGAGCGCAAGGGTTTGAAGATCCTCCTGAATACGGGTCTGCCTTCGGCGGAATCCGTCGTGAATACCGATGAAGAAAAATTCTACAGGATCCTTACCAATCTGGTGAAAAACGCTATAAAGTTTACGATAAAGGGCAGTATCGAACTGGGATATTCCCTGAAAGATCATCACCTGGAATTTTTTGTTAAAGATACCGGGACCGGCATTCCGAAGGCCCAGTTTGATGCTGTTTTTCACCGGTTTGTTCAGGGAAGTACTTCGCTGTCCAGAAATTACGAAGGCTCTGGCCTGGGGCTGACCATTTCCAAAGCATATGTTGAGATGCTGGGGGGCAGGATCTGGCTTGAAAGCCAAACGGGCGATAAAGGATCGGAAAACCATAGTGGAACTACCTTTTATTTCACCCTGCCGTATCGGCAAGGTGAAAACGGTGAATCATCCCCCCACGAAGTTCTGGACAAGACCCTTCTTCCGGACCGGAAACTGAAGATCATGGTTGTGGAAGATGATGAAATTTCAGCCCAATTGTTAAAGGAGCTTCTGTTGCCGTTTTCCATTAACTTTGTAATCTGCCATGGGGGAAAGGATGCGGTGGAAGCCTGTCGCAAAGACCCCGGAATGGATTTGATCTTTATGGACGTCAAAATGCCGGATCTGGATGGTTATGAAGCCACCCGTCAGATCCGGAAATTCAATACAGAAGTCATTATTATTGCGCAAACGGCATTTGCTCTCGTCCATGAAAAAGAGAAAGCCTTGGAGGCCGGATGCAATGACTTTATTACCAAACCTGTCCGGGCCGAATCCGTTCGTGAAATGCTCAAAAAATATTTTGGCTAGCGGTCCTTTTCTGCTTTACTTTCCATGTACCTAAAGCATGATAATTGCGTTCAAAGTCAAAATGTACTATCTTTATTCATTCGGAATCTCAAAGAAGGAAAAAGAATCGGGATTCAAACAATAAATTTTCATTGAAAAATTAAGCAATGTCCATTAGGGATTTGATTAAATACAGCGCTGTTCCGGCGGTGATCGTTGATAAGTATGACCTGAAAATAATTCATGTGAATGAAAAGGCGGCGGAACTGACACATTTTTCCCGATCGGGGTTAACGGGTAAATTCCTGGCCGACCTTCTGACTCCGCTATCAACGGAGGCGGGTGATTATGATCGTGTGGTACTTCAGACCAAAAGTGGAACCCGGACGCTGGTGCATGTCAATATTCAGGCTGTTCTGGGACACAACTTCCTGCTGGTCAACTTCTGGGAGATCCATCCCGGTCATGAAAATCATTCACTGGAGGAAGAAGTGATCGCGTGGCGGCTGGCGTTCGAGGAATACAACGCCCCTTTAACGATTCATTCGGCAGATTATGAACTGCTGGATGCCAACCAAGCTGCCTGCAAGGCCCTGGGGATGTCGAAAGATCAGCTCATCGGGAAAAAATGTTATCAGTTATTTCATGGAAAAGAACATCCCACGGCGGGCTGCCCCCTGAAGAAACTCATCGAAACGGGAAACCACGTATCGCGGGTGGTGGAACTTGAATCGCTGGGCGAAAAAGCCCTGGTCGACTGCAGTCCGGTATTTGATGAAAACGGTCAGCTGCTTCGGGTGGTTCATACCGCCCTGGATGTAGGATCGGTTGTTAAAATGGACCAGGAAAGTACCGAACGGAAGATCCTGGAAGAAGGGCAGGAACAATATGGGGTTATCACCCAGTCTTCCTTTGATGCCATCATTACCCTGGATCAACATGGGAAAATCGTCGGATGGAATCCCAGCGCCACCCGGATTTTTGGATACGAACAGGATGAAATTCTTGGAAAAATGCTGTCGCAGATCATCCCCGCAAAATATTTACGCCGGCGTAAGATCAATTTTCAGTCCCCTTCGTCCCATGGCAGGTTTCCTGTGCTGGGAAAAACCATTGAATTGCGGGGGCTGCGAAAAAACAACACGGAATTTCCGGCGGAATTGACCCTCTCGGAATGGGAAATCAGCTCGGGGAAGTTTTTTTCGGTCACGCTTCGGGATATTAGCGCGCGAAAGCTTCATGAAGAAGCCCTGAGGGAAGAGCGGAATTTTTCCGAAGCCGTATTGCAAAGCCTTCCGGGGATCTTTTATATGTTTACTTATCCCGATCTGCGCCTGACCCGATGGAATAAATATCACGAAAAATTATTGGGTTTCACCAGCCGGGAGTTGAAGGATAAGTTTATTACAGATTGGTTTTTACCCGAATCCAGGGGCCGGCTGATGGATGCCCTGAAGGAGGTTATGGAAAAAGGTTTCGCCACGATGGATTCCAATCTGATTACCAAGGATGGCAGCATCATTCCCTGCATTCTTACCGGGGTGCGCATCAAAATCAATAATCAGCAGTTTATCATGGGGGTGGGAACGGATATTTCCCAACGTAAAAAAATGGAGGAGGAGCTAAGTAAAAGTGAAGCACAACTCCGGACTTTATTGAATACGCTTCCGGATCTTGTCTGGCTGAAAGACGAAAAAGGCGTTTATCTTGCCTGCAACGAGGCGTTCGAAAGATATATGAACCGCAGGGCGGATGAGATTATCGGGAAGACGGATTTTGACCTGGTGGAACCGGATCGTGCCAAAGTTTTTCAGCAACAGGATGAGGAGGCCATTCGGCTGGGCAGATCCCTGGCCTCTGAGGAGTGGACGGTGCTGAATAATAACGGAGACCGGGCTTTCGTGGAGACAAAAAAAACACCCATGTATGATAACGCTGGAAAATTTATGGGCGTCCTGGGCCTGGGGCATGATTTGACTCAAAGAAAGAAAGCAGAGGCAGAGGTCGAGAAGGCCAATGAGCTGCTATTGAAGATCAATGCGGAAAAGGATAAATTTTTTTCCATTATTGCCCATGATTTGCGCAACCCGCTCACGAGTTTCCTGGGACTGACCCAGATTCTCGATGAGAATCTGAGCGGATTGTCATTGGGTCAGATCCGGGAAATGGCACAGGTCATGAAAAAATCTGCCGGCAACCTGTTCCAGTTGCTGGAAAACCTCCTGTCCTGGGCCAATATGCAACAGGGGCTTATCTCTTTTAAACCGGAAAGGATCGCCTTGCATGAACAGGTGGAAGAAGTTGTGGAGCAGTCCGTGCAGGAGATGGCGCGGGCAAAGAACATTCAGGTTAGTTATGAAGTTTCACCGGGGATCAGGGTCTTTGCCGACAAGAATATGGTCCAGGCGGTAATCCGCAACCTGCTGTCCAACGCCATTAAATTCACGCCAAAAAAAGGCAAAATCATCCTGTCAGTCAACCCGGCCAAGAAGGGTTTTGTGGAAGTGAAGATTTCCGATAACGGAATGGGCATGAGCCGTGAGATCCTGGACAACCTTTTCCTTTTAAATGCCAACACCAGTCGGCCCGGAACGGAAGGAGAACACAGTACCGGGTTGGGTTTGTTACTCTGTAAGGAATTTATAACCAAGCACGGGGGCAGGATTTGGGCCGAGAGTAAAGAAGGAAAAGGCTCCATATTTCATTTTTCCCTGCCTGTTAAAACAATGCCACAAACCTAAACCCCTCATTCTTTTTAACTTTTGAAGCCTTTGCTTTGGGTTGGCTTTTGGGCAGATCGCTCCGGTTTTTTTCCGGGATAAAATTAACAATTCCCTAACCTTTTCTGGTTTTAAAAGATTAAATTTGTGGATGCTATGAAAACACAGCCTTCCATTTTAGTCTGCCCGATGGATTGGGGTCTGGGCCACGCTACCCGGGTGGTTCCCATAATCGAACGTTTGCTGGAACGGAATGTCCGGGTGGTACTGGGTGCCGACAACAAACCGCTGGAATTTCTGCGGACCCGGTTTCCGCAATGCGAATCGGTAAAGATCCCGGGGTATAAACCCATGTATCAGAAAAAGGGCTCGCTGGCACTCAAGGTTACTGCGGATATTCCCCAAATGCTGATTGAATCGCGCAAAGCCCATGGTCTGCTGGAACAGATCATTGATGATATGGATATTGATGCGGTGATTTCCGATAACCGCTACGAGCTTTGGTCGGAACGAATTCCGACGATATTTATGACCCATCAGCTGAAGATCCTCACCCAGGGAATTCTTACCTCCGCACGGCCGGCCATTCAGAAAGTCCTGTACAGTTTCATTGTGAAACACAACGAGGTCTGGGTCCCGGATTTTCAGGATGAGCCTAATTTGTCGGGCGAACTGTCACATGTGCAGAAATTGCCGTTAAAGATGGTCTTATATATCGGCCCGCTAACCCGGTTTGAAAAACTCCGGGACCTACCTCCCTCGGAAGAGAAACCGGAAGTCCTCTGCCTGATGTCGGGGCCGGAACCACAGCGCAGCATTCTCGAAAATATTTTTGTGGAACAAGCGCTGAAAACACATTATAAAACCATCATCCTTTCGGGACAACCGGGAGAAAATTCGTTGGTCAGAAAAGAGAATGTGGAAATTCGCTCCCATTGCGGCGATGAAGAAATGGTGGCCCTGATCCGGGCAGCCCGTCTGGTGATCAGCCGATCGGGATATACCACCATCATGGATCTGGCCGCCCTGGGAAAAAAAGCCGTTTTTATTCCGACCCCGGGACAGCCCGAACAGGAGTATCTGGCAAGGAAACTGAAGAAGGAGGGCTTGTTTTTTACTGTTTCCCAATCTGATTTCAATCTGGAAGAAGCCTTGCGGGAAGTCGACAACTACCGCGGCCTGCAGGTTCAAAATGATTACACCATCCTCGATCAGCGGCTGGATGCATTGATTGAAAAAATCCGCCCCTGATGAATTCCATTGGCAACAGAGGAGGAAATTTCAGATATTTGAAAGATCTCCTCGTCTGCCGTAATCCGAATTTTGAAAAATTAACAGTTTCTAATTTTCTGAAAAGTAATGTTTTATTGCTTCAAGGCATGACTGGCCCTTTCTTTTGGCGCAAAAATGGGTTACCTTAGTAAAAATTTAAGCTCATGAAAGCGATATGGAATCAAAAAGTGATTGCGGAAAGCGATGACATCGTCAATGTGGAAGGGAACAGTTACTTTCCGGTTGAATCGGTAAAAAAAGAATATCTGACAGAGAGCCAAACCCATACGGTCTGTCCGTGGAAAGGCACTGCTTCTTATTATAATCTCAATGTGGATGGCAAGGTCAATCCGGATGCGGTATGGTATTATCCCGAACCCAGCGAAGCGGCCAAAAGCATTACCCACCGGGTGGCCTTCTGGAAGGGAGTCGAGATCAAAGAGACTTAATCAAATTCTCAGTTATGACATTAAATATCAACGAAATTCAAACGGGTGAACTGATGGGGAAAATCGACAATCCTGAAGTTCACATTATAGACATACGTCCCATAGAAGCATACAACGGGTGGGCGCTGCGGGGTGAACCCAGGAGTGGCCATGTGAAAGGGGCCCGAAGTTTGCCCTGGAAATGGATCCATTATATGGACTGGATCGAAATGGTGATGCATAAAAAGATCCTCCCCGGACATGAAATCATTTTATACGGATATGATCGGATAAAAATTGATGAAGTAGCCGATCGATTTTTCAAATCAGGGTTTTTCAAAGTATCCGTCTACTACCATTTTATGGATGAATGGGCCGTTGGGAATTCCTACCCCATGGAACATCTGGCACGTTTTCAGCAACTGGTTTCGCCCCAATGGATCCGAAAACTTTTGTCGGGCGAGCGCCCGCAGCATTATCAAAACGACCGGTATGTGATCGTACATGCACACTACCGGAACCGGGAGGCCTACCTCAGCGGTCATATCCCCGGTGCCATCGACATGGATACCCTGGCCCTGGAGGCCCCGGAAACCTGGAACCGCCGATCACCCGAAGAGCTGAAAAAGGCGTTGGAGGACCATGGCATTACTTCGGACACGACCGTGATTTTGTATGGAAAATATATGGACCCTGACAACAAGGATCCTTTTCCCGGTAGTGCTGCCGGAGACATCGGCGCCATGCGCTGTGTTTTTATTATGCTTTATGCCGGCGTGAAAGATGTCCGTATTCTGAACGGTGGCTTTCAATCCTGGACGGACGTAGGTTTTGAGATCTCTTACACCGATGAACCGAAAAAACCGGTTCCGGATTTCGGCGCAGACATCCCTGCACATCCCGAACTGGCCGTGGATACACCCGAAGCCAAAGAAATGCTGGCATCTCCGCTTGCAGAGCTGGTGTGCGTGCGCAGCTGGCCTGAATTTATCGGCGAGGTCAGCGGTTACAATTACATTGAAGCCAAAGGCAGAATTCCCGGCGCGGTCTTCGCCGATTGCGGCAGCGATGCCTATCACATGGAAAACTACCGGAATTTTGATCTGACCACCCGGGAATACGGCGAAATTGAAAAAATATGGTCGAGAAACGGGATCACCCGGGACAAACACCTTGCATTTTATTGTGGTACCGGATGGCGTGGAAGTGAGGCATGGTTTAATGCATGGCTGATGGGATGGCCCCGGGTCTCGGTTTACGACGGCGGATGGTTTGAATGGAGCGCCGATCCCGACAACCCTTTTGAAACCGGCGTTCCGGAAAACTACAATGCAAGTGTCCGATAAAGTCCCAACCATGAATTTTTCACAAATATCAACACAGATCGATCGAAGGATCTCCATCAGCAACTTGCTTGCTTTTGAGAAAAATGAGGATGTGGTGGCAGAGATCTTTGCAGGACTGCTTGCAAAACAAAAGCGCATCTCAAGCCGTTTCTTTTATGATCCGGCCGGATCACTTCTTTTTGAAAAGATCACCTCCCTGCCCGAATATTATCCTTCGCGGACGGAGAAAGCCATCCTACAAAAGGTGGCTGCCGAGATTATGCAGTTAAGGGGCAGACAGGATATTGTAGAACTGGGTAGCGGCGATTGCTCCAAAATTTCAATTCTTCTGGAGTCGTTGCCTGACGCTGCATTGGCAGATATTTATTATGTGCCCGTAGATGTGAGTGAAAGTGCCATCGTAAAATCGGCCCGGGAGCTGACGTCAAAATATCCTGCGATCCGAATCCATGGTCTGCTGGCGGATTTCATGAAACTTGTAAAGGATCTTCCCGGCCAGGGGCCGCGGCTGATCAGTTTTTTTGGAAGTACCCTGGGGAATCTTACCCGGATACAGATGGACCGGTTTCTGAAAAACATCAGAACGCTGATGCGCCCCGGCGACCGTTTTGTCATGGGCCTTGATATGGTGAAAGAGGTCAGTATCCTGGAAGCAGCCTATAACGACCGGCAGGGCATTACGGCAGCATTTAACAAAAATATACTGAATGTGATCAACCGGGTGGCCGGTACAAATTTCGATCCGGAGCTTTTTGATCATGTGGCATTTTACAATAACCCCAAAGAACGAATCGAAATGCACCTCCGGGCAAAGTGCACCATGGTCATCAGCAGTGTCGAATTCCCGGCAGAGATTGTGCTGAAGGAAGGCGAAACCATTCATACTGAAAACTCACACAAGTTTACCCTGGAAGACATCAAAAAATTTGCAAAACTCATGGATTTGAACTTGGATCACATCTTTTCAGATCCGGATCATTGGTTTTCACTGGTAGTTTTTAAATGTGCAGGTTAAAAATAATTCCACCCTTTTTTGAGATTATCGGTAATTTCTTTGTGTAAACCTTGTTTTTAAAGGGAAAACCGGCTTTCAGGATGCCGGTCCGGGAAGCGGTCTGATGATCAGTGAATTATATGAAAATAGTTAGTTTGGGGGCTTCAGGCTGATCTCAGGAACCATGGTTTCTTCCTGTAGATGCAGATAATTTTGGCGATGACAGGAAAAAATACCGTGAAATTGATTTTTTTAAATATTAAAGGGTTGTTCTATAGAAAATGCAGCAAAATTTTCGGTTTGAAAACCGGATTTGAATAAGCCCATTGAGGGGCTAAAAAACCAAAATCGGCCACCGGAAAAATCTTAACGCACTTAGAGTCAGAAGTCAGAGTCGGGATAACTATTTAAAATACAATGTGTTTACTACAATCACTATAAATTCTATAGGAAAAAACCTTCATATTTATATTTTTATATTTTTACCGCGTTGTTATTAAAGAACAGTTCTTGTCCCGAATCATTCAATAATAAATACATAAATAAATGGGTAAAAAAAGTAAAAAAAGCGGCTCAATGACCCGAAGGACTTTTTTCAAGTCGGCCACCGTGGGCATTGGCTCTGTTCTGACAGTTATGATTGGCTACCCCCTGATTGATTCATTGGTTTCAAGTTCCAAGTCTTTTGTAAAAAAGACTTTCAGCAAACTGGGGCCGGTTAAGGAGATTCAAAATTCATTTTCTCCGGTTATGCAGCCTACGAAAGTAAATTTCTCCAAGACGGACCAGGATGCTTTTGTAAGTACGACAAAACCCGAGCAGGTATGGGTGGTGAAGAAATCAGAGGATGATATCAAGGTTTTTTCTCCAATTTGTACACACCTGGGATGTCGGTATGATTGGGATGCTGAACGGAAACTGTTTGTTTGTCCGTGCCACAACAGTGTTTATACCATCGATGGGAAAGTCGTTTCCGGCCCGGCACCCCGGGGCCTGGATGAACTGCCCATAGAAACGAAAGATGGGAATTTATACGTGGAGTATGAAAAATTTGAAGTAGGAATTCCTCAAAAAATAATCATAGATTGACATTGTTATGGGACAGAGAATTAATACTTGGTTAAAAGAAAGAATCGACTTGGGCGGGATTGTTGATGCCGCTTTTGACGAAAAAATTCCCGGCGGTGCCAGCTTCTTCTATACCATGGGAAGCGCCACGCTGTTTGTTTTCACACTTCAGGTCATTACAGGGATCTGGCAGTTGTTTTATTACGTTCCCACCATTGATCATGCTTATGCGAGTCTGAGTTATTTCAGGATCCATGTACCCTACGGCTGGCTGATTCATGGCATCCATTACTGGGGAGCCAATATTTTGGCGGTACTGGTAGCGCTGCACATTATCCGCGTGTTTATTTGGGGAGCCTACAAAAAGCCCAGAGAGCTTACCTGGCTCATCGGAGTGTTGTTGTTGTTTTTGGTGGCGGGACTGATCTTTACCGGAGCTGCGCTTCCCTGGGACGAAACCGGATACTGGGCTTCCGAAGTGGGAACCAGCATTGCCGGAACCATACCCCTCATCGGCCCCTTTCTCGAAAAATTCCTTCGTGGCGGTTTTTCCATGGGCCAGCTGACCCTTTCACGGTTTTTTACCATCCATACGGTTTTAATACCCTTTCTTTCCTTTGCCATCGTGGTTTTTCACTTGCTGGCTTTCCGGAAATACGGCAGCGTGGGTCCCTGGAAAGAATCCAAAAGAAAAAAGATCGGTGATTTCTGGCCGGATCAGGTAGCCATTGATCTGATCGTGAGTGGTTTTATTTTTGTGCTGATCGTCTGGTTGTCGGCATTTCATCCGGCTCCGTTCAGCGGTCCGGCCGATCCTTCGGATGCGGCATTCTCGCCCAAACCGGAATGGAATTTTCTTTTCCTGTATCAGTTACTGAAGGTTTTCAAAGGGCCCTTCGAAATAGTGGGTACCGTGGGGATTCCCACCCTGATCGTCATTCTGTTGATTGCCGTTCCGTTTCTGGATAAAAAAGAATCCCACAATCCGCTCAAGCGGATGGGAATGATGGTAGGCGGGATCCTGTTCGTGGGTTTTGTGCTTACCTTTACCATCATCGGATTCAACAGCAATCCCGACAACGACCAGGCCGCAGCGCTCAAGGAGCACAAAGGCCCTGTTTCTTATAAACTGTCACCCGAGGCAGTTAAAGGAGAGACCATCTTTAAGACTTACGGTTGTGTGGCATGCCATACCATCAGCGGAAGCGGTGGAAAAATAGGTCCCGATTTGACCAACGAATACGAGCGGGATCATTCCACCTCCTGGTTGCTGGTGCAGTTGACCAACTCCAAGATGCATTTTCCCACTTCGGTGATGCCCAATTATACCATGCTTAACAAAGAACAGCTGAGTGACCTGGCAGCCTATGTTAACACCCCGCACAAACCGGCTCCACCGGATACGACCAGTTCGGCCGCTGTTTTAGCAGCAAGGAAGAAATCAGCAGACAGTATTCGTATGCTGGAGGAAGCCGAAACCCGGATGAAACTGGAAAAATTGGGTGCCCCCGGAGAAGCCGCCTCCATCATCGGAAATGTGGTGGTTGGCCGGAAACTTTTTACTGACAACTGCGCTTCCTGCCATGGCTTGAACGGAACCGGCGGTGATCCGAATTTCGGTTCACGGTTTGGTATGGTTCCGGGACTGAATCC
>JBJKPL010000086.1:0-18085 GCA_046706345.1 Candidatus Sulfidibacterium sp. | reverse complement strand
GAAGGGCTCATGGATCCGGGATAGCGGTCCAGCTGGAAGTGATCCAGCTTGAGCGAGAAAGGCAGCTGGATGGTTTTGGCACCGTAGCTCATCACCACATGCATGCCGTTGATATCGAAACTGTTGTTGGCTCCCACGAAGTTGTCTCCCCCTTGCAGAGCCACAACCTTCGAATCGTTGCCCGAAGTCACCCGGACCATCACCACATCCATGTGGTTGCTGTTTTTTTGTCCGGAAGGCACATAAATAATCCTGGCGTGGGGTAAGAAATTTCCCAGGACAAGGTTCGTGCCGGCCAGGGTATACAGAATCCCCTGGTTGAAAGGCGCCGGCTGGCCCGGAAGAATGACGGACCTGTCTCCGGTGTTCATGGTCACATAGTGGATCGTATCCGGAGCCACAATTTGCAATTGCCCATCTTTCAGATCGATGTTGACCATGTTTTTGTTGAAACTTCCCCCGAACTTCAGTTCAAAAGCGCCGATCGAACTGGTCTGGCCATCGCTGAGTTGCAGGGTTTGCCGATTACCGTTCCCCATGGCGGATAACATGATCAGGGGGGAGCCGGAATCCGAAGCGCTGACTTTTTTCAGCGCTTTGGGGATGAAATCCTCCGCCTTGAAACTGATCTTCTTGTCACCTACATGCAGGCTGGCATGATAATCTGTCGGGGTCAATTCGGAAAGTAAAACGGCCTTTTCCGAAGTGGCCTTTTGTTGCCCGTCGGTTACCGTAGCCCCGACATAGGTTTTGTCGGAAAGAATGGTGTTGGCAGTTTCTCCGTTGCGCAAGTGCATCATGCCGTCGTAGCTGATAAACCGGGTAATGGCCGAACCCAGTAAGATAACCAGGAATGCCACATGGAACAGCAGCATACCAAACCTGCCTTTCCGGTACATCTTTTCACGAAAGATGTTCGCGATCAGGTTGATGGCCAGCAGGGCCAGCAGCAGATTAAACCAGGTGGCATCATACACCAAAGCCCAGGCGGCCGTGGTGCCGAAATCATTTTCGATAAATGTGGCCACGCCAATGGAAGCCGCAAATATCAAAAGCAAAACCCCCATGCTCGTCATGGAGAGAAAGAAATCGGAGATCTTTTTCATCGGAAAAATTTTACTATAAATGTGCTTGCAAAATTAGGAATAGTATCTGTTCTAAATTTCACAGAATTATGATTGACATCAATAAATATGTGCGATTTCACACCGAAAATCGGTTCTTGAAACAAAAATTCATTGATAAATGTCAACGCGAATTAAAATACTTTGTAATTTTTCGCTTTATTTTTGTAAAAATTTGTTGTGGAATTTAATAAAACATTAGACTGTAGCAGCTGTTCGATGGCCTCGCCGGTGTTCTGTTTTCTGAATCATCAGGAAGTGGGGAAAATCGACGACAACCGGATTGAGGTTTCTTTCAATCCGGGAGACACCATCATGAAGAGCGGTACCCCCAAAACGCATGTGATGTCTTTTTATCAGGGCCTTGCCAAGGTCACCCTGGAAGGAAAAGACGGGAAAAATTTTATTCTGGATTTTATTCGTCCGCAGACCTTTTTCTCGGGTCCGGGATTTTTTTTCGACAATAAGCACTATCTTACCATTACCGCGGTAGAACCCTGCAAAGTTTGCCTGATCGACATCGATGTATTTTTCCAGCTGATGAAAGACAATTTCGAGATGGCATTTGCTTTCATGGAAAATTCCAACAAATTCATCCTGAACCTGATCCATAAGATGGAAAGCCTGCTCATCAAGCATCATCACGGCCGGATGGCGGAAGCGTTGCTTTACCTGAGCGGGACCATTTATCAAAGCAATCCCTTTTTCATGAGCATCTCGCGGAAGGATCTGTCGGACCTAACGGCCTTGCCCAAGGAAAGCGTTTCGCGAATCCTCCAGGAGTTTAAGAATGAAGGTATCATCAGCCTGGAGGACAATCAGGTTCATATCCTGAAGGAAGACTCGCTGATGCAGATCAGCCAGAATGGTTAAGCGACTGGTTGGTAATTCAAAGACAAAAAAAGGCGGCCTGAAATTTTCAGGCCGCCTTTTTATTTCACCATTCTCAGGCGAAAAAACCTTTTTAATAAAGGTTTTTGTGACAATCTACGCAATTCTGGGTCTGCCAGGCACCGCCGATATCGACGGGATGTTTGAACTGCAGGCTTTTTTGTCCGGTTGCATATTCCATATGGCCCGGGGTTCCTTCTGCCGTGATATCGTGGCACAGGTCGCAGCTCCGTGAAATGGTACGTCCCGTATTGCTCTTGAACGAACCGTTATGGCATCTGAAACAGCCAATGGTTTCCAGGTGGCCCAGATAATTGGGATGGGCAAGCCAACTGGCTTTCATCGAGGGGAAAATGTTGGCTTTGTACTCATTCTGCAACACGGTGATGGTCTTATTGATCAAAGCCTTGCTGGTATCGTACACTTGCGGATAATTTTCCTTATAGTAAGCCAGGAATCTGGTTTTGATAAACCGGTCCGCGCTGTCCACCGTGGGGAACGTGTTGTCATACAAGATGGTCATGGCTTCGGTTTTCACGTCCGGAAGTTTTCTCGAGATCAGCCCCTGGTTGACAGCCTCATTGAAGAACAGGCTGGGCGATTTAAAATCGTGAGACGGCCGGTTGTGGCAGTCGATACAATCCATGGTGCGATGATCGAAATGATCCATTTGTTTTTGCGTGTACACATTGGCGGTATCCTTGTAGACCGTAACTTTTCCTGTTTTCAGGTTGGTATAAATGACCTCGGCAATGGTATCGCGTTTTTCGTTGGCAGAAACATATTCTATTTTCACTTCCGGGTTCACATGCCAGTGAATACCGCTCCTAAGGCCTTTGGCCTGCAGATCCGGACCTGTTTTCATCAACAGGGTCAGGTCGAATTCGGTGGAGTTCTGGTCTGCCAGGTAATATTTTTTGTTGATAATTTCCCGGTTATAGAATTTTTGAGGCCAGTGGCACTCTTCACAGGTTTCCCGTGCCGGGCGCAGGCTTTCTACCGGAGTCGCAATGGGGGTGGGCCAGGAGTGGGTCAGCTCGGCATACACCTGGCGGAGTCCGGATAATTTGGATTTTACATACCAGGTGGCACCCGAACCCACGTGACATTCCACACAATTGACGCGGGCGTGGGGTGAGTTTTGATGCGTCGTATATTCAGGGGCCATCACATTATGACATAACAGCCCGCAGAATTTGTTCGACTCGGTAATGTGAAAAGCCGAATAGCTTCCCAATGCCGTGAACAAAATAAAAATGGCCGTACCCAGGGTAAAGATGAAAACGACCATCCGCTGGGAAGGATCGTTCAGGTCTACTTTTGGGAACTTGGCCTCTGCATGTTCCGGATCCTTTTTGTCTTTTCTGAATTTTCTCCAGGCGCCAATGGGGATCAACAGCAGGCCAACAACCAGGAATACGGGCATGATAATGTAGGTGAACAGCCCGAGGTATTGACTTACCTGAGTCGGAAACAGCGTCGAGATCAACATCAGAAAGATGATGATAAAAAGGCTGACTGCCGCCAGTACTGCTCCAATGGCGGTCGGCCAGCTGTAAAATGATTTTGGCAATTTTTTCATGTCAGTGAATCTTGATGATAGGTTAAGTTATTATTTAAGGTTGATTCAAGCTTTTTATTCATAATTGCATGAAAAGTAATGTACAAAATCTGGCAGTAAACGTTCCCCTGTATTCCTTTACCCAAAAGGTAAAACAGGCAATCCTTCTGTTCCCGCCGGAGGCGGAATCAGAAGGACTACCTGCATGTGAAAATTTACTTTTTTAAAATCCCTTACCAAACCTTGTTTATATAATCCTCTCCCAAAAACTTCTTTTTAGAAGTTCCACAACCGGGTGATGGTAAATCCCAACATAAAATCACCCTTGGTCCAATCGTTGTGGTTGTTCATGTAAATATCCTGCGGAATGATGCCGCTGGCCGTTGTAAAGTAAATCTGGAACGAGTGCGCAGCCGTTTCAACCTGATATCCAAAGCCAAAATTGGGTTTTGCAGAATTGGCATCTGTAAAACTCGTCTGTTCTGAAATGCGCTGGATCTTCAACGGCACATCGTATTGGAAAATAATGGAGGATTCGGTCGTGAATTTGATCTGACCGGCCACTCCGACACCGATGTTGTCGTGGTTGGCACCAATGGCTACCGAATTGTAGTGAGTCCAGCTTCCGGTAGCTTCCAGGGTGAAATGATCGCAGAATTTCCGGGCTACCAGCAACTGGCCGAAATAGGAAAACCGGTTTCCGAAGGTATAGTCAATACCGAAACTGGTGTTCGGACGGCCGTCGATAGCAAAATCGCCGTATAAAGCGATGTCTACCGGCATGCTGTTGGATTTGGTTTGCCGGAAAAGAATGTATTTAGCCGAAAAATCACTGTACATGTTGGTTTTGGTCAGGCCATAACCAAGGGTCAGATGTTTGATCGGCGTATAGTTAATACCGAGACGCACATTGGCACCGGGGGCATAAATACCGTAAAGGTCATGGATCTTATTGGTATTTACCAGGCCAAAACGGTGTTGAATGAAAGCCTCGAGTGTTTTAACAGGGGTATCAAGCGTAGTCTGATTGTCGATGAGCACCTCACTATCCCAGGTACCATAGACAGGACTATTATCTTTTTTGGCTTTCTGATCGGTCGTGTTTTGTGCAAAACCGCTGCCGACAATCAAAAAAGCCAGTATCAAACTAATTACTAATTTTTTCATCCGTTGAAATTTTTATAATATGAAGGAAGATCCTACGGTCTGTTCATATTCGTTTTAACCTTTATTTAGTTATTCTTAGCACCTTGCTTTATCCATTGAAGCACTAACTGGGCCTGATTTGCAGTGTATTTCTGCCAGGTGTGGTGTTGCGTATCAGCCGGATCCGGGTACCAGTAAATCAAACTGTTTTCAGGGTTGGCAAGATCCACCAGATTCATGCTGATGATGCTGTTGTAGGCATTCCCTTCAGTAAGGTTTGGAGACGGTTCGCTACCCCCTACTTTATGGCAAGTCGTACATTTTTGCGTACTGAAAATAGGTTGAATTTGTGTCGCGAAAGAAATGACCTGGGTCGTATCTATCGGTGTTACAGGTTCCGGGGTAATGTTGTCATACTGGCACGAACTTAACGCTGCTATGAATAACAGAGAAATAAAAATTAAAAAATAATTATAATGTTTTTTCATCCTTTTATTTTTTTAAGCATTTAAACAAGAAAAAAATAGCTCAACTGGATTGATCATCAGAAATACTTTTAAGTAGCGTTAAAATTTCCTTTAGTACGTCGGTAAGATTATCGTCAGTTGTATTTTTTTCAGAACGGTTTTAGCGAAAAAGCCGTGCAGGCAGCATCATGTCATTGATGGCTCCTGCACGGCTTCGTTCATAAAAACCTTATTTACTTAAAGCATTGATGCTAGCGGAAAGAAGTCCTCTAACGTAGTCGGCATTGTGAACACCTTTACTACCGTCAGCTTCAATCAGTTCGTAGTTCCATAATGCTTCGGCGACCGCCACAGGATATTTACCAACATTAATTCTTCCTGAGGAGCTTAAAGCACCTTTGTTGACCAACAGGGTTTGCAGAGAAGCGAGCTGCTGCTCAACAAAATCCTGGGTAGAAGTGATCTTGGCAACGAAAGCAGAGGTACCTGCATCGGTGTGGCAAGCAACGCAACCGTTGGTGTTGATGTTGGCGGGAGCGTCAGCTACGCCGTCAAATTTCGGATACATTTCCATGTTGTGAGCGCCGTCGTGCTCCATGTTGTGACCGATGGCGGGAGTAGCCATGTGGCAGGTAACACAACCGTCGGTAATCTGGGTAGTGTGCGGAGAGTTGGAAATGGTCTGACCAAAGTCATAACCGCCTGCACCGCCGTAAATGTTGGCCTGAGGACCATGGTGGGGGCCCCAGTAGGCAGAAGCGACGTTCACTGAATCAACCGTCGGGTCAAATGAATCATCCGGACGAGCCTGGTGACAGTTGGCGCAAAGATTTCCTTTACCGAAATCAACCGTTGCACCGCCATACCACAGCTGAACCTTGGAGGTGGTGGTATTGGTCCAGTCGGCCGGGGTATAGGTCGAGTGGATGTCGTGGCAGGTGTAGCAGTTCTGCGGAGCCGGATCGTTGATGGTTCCGGTGGTGGTGGTGTCGGGTCTCATACCACCATCAGGGGTTGCGGCTACGGTTTCCAAAAATCCCTGGCTGGTATGACAAACAGCACAGTTGTTGGCGTTTCTTACTTCCAGACCACCCGTTGCGTGAACAGAAGTTTCCCATTCAGCAATCTTAACTTCGATAACCTGTGAATTGTTGTGGCACTGAACACAACCAGCGGTTCCGTCCGTTCCGTTGGTTCCGTTGGTACCATTTGTTCCGGCAGGGCCCTGAGGTCCAACCTTCGTACATGACGTGACGATGCCCATAGCAAAAAGGCATGCCAGCATGAAATACTTCGTAATTTTCCTATTCATGGCTAATTTTTTAGGTTGTTAATTTAATAACGCAAATCTACGGTATCCGGTTTTTGTAGGGAAAATTACGAAGGTGATGTTTTTACCCAATTGGGCTTGCATTTTCGGATTTCATAATGACATATATCAATATATATCCTGAAAATTTCTATTTTTGTTCGCAGATATTTCAAACACGGGGAAAACAACTTTGCTCCGAGTACTTAATCAACGCTTATGATCACGAAAGTTGTGCAGGATTCAAAGATAAACAATTCCAGTTACTGCGGGCCGGGACCAGGGATTTTCCAGGCCCTCACGCAGGAACAGGTTCAGATGGTTCATTCCAGCCGGTTCGAAGTGGACTTTAAAGCCGGCGAAACCATTGTGAAACAAGGCAGTGCCCTGACGCATATTATTTATCTGGTGTCAGGGAAAGCCAAAGTTCTTCTAGAAGATGCGGCCAATCAGGATATTTTACTGCAAATCCTACAGCAGCCGGATGTGATCATTGGTCCCGGATTCAACAAGGATTTCCGCCATTACTGTTCTGTGGTGGCCATCGAAGATACCAAGGCCTGTTTTTTCGATGTCAATATTTTTAAAAGCTTTATCGAAACCAATCCTCAGTTTGCCCTGGATTTGGTGGTTTTTCTCAATACGGGATTTATCAGCCTGTTTGATAAACTGAAAAGCCTTACCAACAAGCACATGAATGGAAGGCTGGCCGATACCCTCCTGTATCTTGCCGATGAGATTTACCGAAGTACAGAGTTTGAGACCACTTTGAGCCGCCTGGATATCGCCAACATGTCTTCCATGACCAAGGAAAGTGTCATCCGGACGTTGAAGAATTTTAAAGAAGACGGCATCATCGATACCCAGGGCGATGCCTTTCGGATCCTGAAAAAAGAAGTGCTGCTGGATATCAGTAAAAAGGGGTAAAATAGATTTTTTCTCAGCGGGCACCCCAAAAAGAATAATTCCCCTTCCGAACGGATCTACAGATAGATCACCAACCCCATCATGACATTGATCATGTCAATGTGTCGATATTCCACTTCCCTACTTCCGTCGGCATGGATATAACCAAAACCCATTTTGCGGTTGATGTACTCAGAACCCAACTGGAGTCCCACCGAGCGATTAAACCGGTATCTTAAACCCAGCCCGGGTTCTATAAAATATTCATGGTCTTTTGAAGAAGTGATCTCGTAATAGTCGGGGCCGGCTCCAAAATAGGTGGGGTTGTATAAGCGGTAAGGGGTTTTGCCCCAGACCATGCCTCCCAAAACTTTGGCCGTGAGCGACAGCTTACGGGCGACTTCCCACCGGGTAAAAAATCCAACTCCTGCGTGCATCACCTGAAAGGCCTCGGCACGGATGGTCAGGTTCGTTAAAAAGGGATCGGCATTGCGGGTAGCCACCGCCAGCGAAGAAGCATCAATGGGATTTAATTCCATGCCTGCTTCGGCACCGAGTCCAAGATGTTCTTTCACAAACCAGGCGCCATCGACGCTAACCTGGATCCCCGGAAGGGCAAAGCTGCCGGTATTGATGTTCTGGCCCCTGAAAGTCCCCATGGGCAGCGCCACCCCGGTATTGATTGAAAAGAAACTGTTCTTTTCCTGGGCCAGCCCCTGCAGGCTCAGGAAAACCAGCATCAGTATGAGCATCCGTTTTTTCATATATAATAAGGTATCGTCCTGTTCCTTTCAGGACAGATTTTGCTTTCAGGTTCCTTGAGACGGACAAAAATACCAAAATTACAATCCGGCGCTGCCGGATTCTCTGAATTCAGAGAACCGGAGCGCCGGAATTGAGGATTATAAAACAAAAGTTGGGAGGATTTACAAATTATTTTCTTGTACGGATCAATGCCAGCCGTTCACCATACTTCGGAAGTTGCTTGTGGTTGTCTTTCCAATGGTACAGAAATACAGATGGATGATCCAGAAAAGGGTCAATGCATATCCCATCACCTGATGCAGCAGGTCGGTAAGCCACAACCCGCTGTAGCCAAAGACTTTGGGAATGGTGATCTCGGGGAACAACAGCCCGATCCCACTGATGATGATCAGCGGAACCAACACATACATGGCAATGATATAGCTGAACTGCTGCAGCGGATTGAACTTCCGTTCCTGGGTGATGGGAAAGGGTTTGGGCCTCTTTACAAAAATGCCATAGGAATAGTAAATGATCTGTTTCCAAAGCATGTTAAAATAACCCTTCCGGGGAATTTTATAATATTTTCCGTTCCAGGTAAACCCGTTGGCAAAAGCAAAGAAAAGAAAGTTGACAATCAGTAAAATACCGCAGATGTTGTGAATTTCTACCGACAGGGAAAAGGGAATGAACTGAGACTGGAGACTGGCATAATGCATGCTCAGCCCTGTAAGGATCAATAACAGGAACAAAAGCGCATTGGTCCAGTGCCAAATCCTTACCCAAACGGGATATAAGTAAATTTTCTCTTCCATCTTATTTCGATATTATACGCAGAATTGCATGAACAATAATAATTAATAGGACCATGCCGAAAAGGATCAGGCTGACCTTGTTCAGGACCGGATTCCGGTTGGCGCTGATCACATAGGAGTTTTTCAGGATGGTGGCATTCAGGAATCCGATTTCCGAACGGCTTTGCTTCGACTGGAATTTATACAGCGAGGCCATCAGGATGGTGTTTTGAGAATGGCATTTCACACAATTGTGGACAGCCTGGGCTTTGGGCAGGATCTGATGGTCCACCATCGAGTCGTTTTCCACTTTCACATGACAATCCAGGCACCGGACATTTTGAAAGTGCAGGATCTGGTTCGGAAGCCAATCGTGTGCTGCACTGATATTCTTGGGGGCCGAATCGGACAATACTTTGTAATTCACAATGTTGGAATGGCAGCTTAAGCACATTTCGTTGTCATAGATCACCACTTTTTTGATGTTCTTATCACGCCGGGCCGTCACAAGATATTTGTGCGGATCGTGGCACATGGAACATTGAAAATTACTGTACACCTTTTTGTGAACGCTGGAATCAAACTCGACTTTGATCTCATCGAAATGGAATTTTGCAGTCACCTCATCGCCTTCATGGCAATCCAGACACGTGGGCATGGGCTGCATCTGTAACTGACCGTCGTGCGGAAATTTTAAATAACCCGCGTCGTGACAGTCGGTGCATTGCAATACCCGGTGGTTGCTTTTGTAAAACTCCACGGTATCGATCACGTAATAGGGATTCATCCTTTTGATGACTTCCTTTTCGGTGACGGAATTGTAAAAGGAGAAGAATTTGTGTCCATGGCACTTAAAACACCGGTGGTTGTAAGCTGCGTTGGGAAATTCCTTTTTCGGACTATCCTGCGCCTGGGCGGGTTGAAAAACCATGAACAGGCCAAAGAACATTAAAAAAGCAAAGAGGATGCTGGTTGGCCGGGATTTCATCTGTTGAACGCTATGCATGGTTCGTTTTTCTTATAATAATAGGTATGGTTCTATTGCTTCTGATCCTCTTTCCCCCGGAAGGCTCTCTGTTTTCTTTTCGCACCTTCACTTTCCGGGATCGGGATCCTTCCGTTTTTTCTTTCTTAAATTCTTTTGGTTTTAGGGTGGATGATTTGGTTAATTCAGGTTAATAATCCATCGTTAAAACATTCACAAAATTAGTATTTTTTTGTTAAGTTCTTCACAAACCATGAAAAAATTAGAAAATAAATCATAATATGGTTCTGCATTCTTTTTGTTATTTTTACACAAAAGCCGTAGCGCCCGGGTTACATCGTTCACCCAATCATTTTGATAGAATAGATAGAAAAAATAGACCCGCCCTTAATTTAGAAGCAATCAAAGAAGGATTCGAAAAACTTGAAAATGCGTACATTAACACATGTATATATCTTCAAATCTGCATATGGCGATCCGTTTGGGTTGTATTTCATAATTTTAATACTTTATATTTGTGAACCAATTAACTACAAACTAATTCATTGAAAACAAATTAAAAAAATTTAAAAAATATATCATTAAAACCAAATTATTTTCCTAAAAGAATTTCTCAATGAGTTTAAATGTTCTGACTTCTCCCGTCAAAAAAATGTTGCTGATCCTTGCCGGCGTCTTTTTGGTCGGCAGCCTGGCTGCACAGTCTAACGACGACTGTTTGATGTGCCACAGTGATCCAACCCTGACGACGACCCTGAACGGGAAGAAGGTTTCATTGTATGTTACGGGCAAAACCCTGGCCCGGTCGGTACACAAAGGCCTGAAGTGTATCGCCTGCCATACGGATGCCAATGTAACGGATTTCCCGCACCCTGTATTAAAACCCGTGCAGTGCGGACGTTGTCATAAAACAGAATTGGTAAAATACGATGAAGGCGTCCATGGCCAGGCCCTGAAAGACGGTTCGTTGTATGCACCTACCTGTAAGGAATGTCATGGAACGCACAATGTGTTTCCGTCTTCGGATTCTGCTTCCCGGACCTTTAAACTGCACATTCCTTATTTATGCGGGAAGTGTCACCGGGAAGGCGCTCCTGTTGCCAGGATCTACAACATCAATGAACATGATATTCTGCAAAACTACAGCCAGAGTATCCATGGTCAGGGGTTGTTTAAAATGGGACTGACGGTGACGGCCACCTGCAACAACTGTCACGGAAACCACTTGATCCTGCCCCATACCAGTCCCCATTCCACCATTGCGCCCGAAAATATTGCCAACACCTGTATGAAATGCCATGCGCGTATTGCACAGGTCCATGTTAAGATCATCAAAGGCAAGCTGTGGGAAGAAAAACCCGGTGTCATTCCGGCTTGTACGGACTGTCACATCCCTCATAAAGTAAATGTAGAAAATGTGGTCACTTCCATTTCGGACCGTTCCTGCCTGAAATGTCACGATCAGAAAGACGTACATAAAACGGTTGGGGATTCCACCGTTTCCATGTATGTCACCAAAGGCATGTTGAACAATTCGGTTCATAAAAACATTCCCTGTGTGAAGTGCCATACCGATGTGACTCCCCACGTGAAAAGGCCCTGCATCTCGGCCAAAAGAGTGGACTGCTCCAACTGCCATGCCGAGATTGCCAACCAATATTTTGCCAGTGGGCACGGGCAGGCCTATATGAAGAAGGACAAGGAGGCCCCCTATTGTACAACCTGTCATGGTTCCCATCAGATCAAATCCCGGTTCGATGATACCGCGCCCGATTACCGGGCCAACATCCCCAACCTTTGCGGCAAATGTCACCAAAAGAATGGGCAGGCCAATGTGGGTACCAATCTGAAAGAAAAGAATGCCTATTACGATTATTCCAAAACGGTTCACGGTCAAGCCCTGAAGAACAAAGGTCTGATCATTAGTGCCGTGTGTACCGACTGCCATACTTCCCATTATATTCTGAGCCCCGACAACCCGGAATCGTCCATCTATCCGAGGAATATTCCGGCTACCTGCGGGCATTGCCACAAGGGGATCTACGAAAAGTATATTACCAGCGACCATGCCATTACCAAGAATGACCGCACCCATACCTATCCGACTTGTGTTACCTGCCACTCGGCCCATAAGATTGCCAATGTGAAACAGGACAAATTCATGGAGCAGGTTACTACGACCTGCGGGAGCTGTCATACGAAGTTGGCCAAATCGTACCTGGAAACCTATCACGGAAAAGCCCACGAACTGGGCAATATGCAAACGGCGAAATGTTCGGACTGCCACGGGGCACACCACATCCTGAATGTGAACAATCCCAAGTCCTCTGTCAGCCCCCGGAATATTGTGACCACCTGTAAAAAGTGTCACCCGGATGCCAACCGGCGGTTTACAGGCTATCTGACCCACGCCACCCATCACGACAAGAATAAATACGCCATTCTGTATTACACCTTCTGGGCCATGACGTTCCTGCTTCTCGGTGTTTTTGGGTTCTTCGGCCTGCACCTGTTGTTGTGGTTGCCGCGTTCGCTGATGGGATTGAAAGAGAAGAAAGAAAAAGAAAAGAAAGTCAACCCTGAAGCCGGTAAGTATTATATCCGAAGGTTCACCAAGGCACAGCGGTTTACGCACCTGTTTGTGATCCTGAGCTTCCTGATGCTGGCCCTGACGGGGATGATCCTGAAATTTGCGGATATGTCCTGGGCCGATTACGTATCCCACTTCCTGGGCGGAGTGACCGGTGCCGGAGTGATCCACCGCATTTGTGCTGTCATTACCTTCGGCTACTTCAGCTTCCACCTGTACACCCTGATCAAGCATAAGATCCGGTATCATATCTCGCTGAAGCAACTCATCTTCGGTAAGAATTCGCTGATGTTCAACAAACAGGATGTCATTGATTTCTGGAATACACTGAAGTGGTTTGTCGGGTTGGGACCGCGGCCGAATTACGGACGGTGGACCTACTGGGAAAAATTCGACTACTTTGCCGTATTCTGGGGCGTTGCCGTGATCGGTCTTTCGGGATTGGTCCAATGGTTCCCGACCTTCTTTACGCTGATCTTCCCCGGATGGCTGATCAATGTGGCCCAGATCATTCACAGTGACGAAGCCTTGCTGGCCGTTGGGTTCAACTTTACCATCCACTTCTTTAACACGCACCTGCGTCCGGAGGCTTTCCCCATGGATACGGTGATCTTTACCGGGGAAGTGCCGTATGAAGATTACAAGCACGAACGCCCCAGAGAAGTGGAAGAACTGAAAAAATCAGGCAGACTGAAAAAAGTCCTTGTTAAACGAGATCAGCCCAACAAATGGATGAAGTGGATCAAGGCATTTGGTTTCTTCTTCCTGGCTTTCGGCCTGACCCTGATCGTGTTGATTATTTACTCCGTTTTGTTCGGATATAAATAGATATATATCAATTTGAGAACGGAATATCCGGTAAGCGAAATAAAAAATGCAAATAAAAAAATGGCTAAATTGCGCCCCATATTGTTACTGATATACCGAACCCAAAAAATATCGTTGATAATATCATTTTTGATCATAATAATAAACTTAAGTTAACTTAAAAGAAAGGAGAATCAGTATGTCAATCAAAAAATTTTTGATGGTAATTTCCTTGAGTCTTTTGACGCTCCCCGTGCTTCAGGCTCAGAATTTCCAGTATGTCGGAGCTGCCAAGTGCAAGGTCTGCCATAACTCACCTGCAAAGGGTGCCCAGTATAAAATCTGGGAAGCATCCAAACATGCCCATGCTATGGAAGCATTGAAAGGTGCCGATGCCAAAAACCCGAAATGTTTGAAATGCCACTCGACTTACTATGAAGTAAGCCCCAATTTGAGAGCCGGCATCAAACCGGACGAAGGCGTTTCCTGCGAATCATGCCACGGCCCCGGCAGTGCTTACAAGAGCTATGCTATCATGAAAAATCGCCAGAAAGCGATCGAAAAAGGTCTGGTAATGCCCACAGAAAAGACCTGCGTAAAATGTCATAATTCTGAAAGCCCCAATTTCAAAGGCTTCGATTACAAGACCTATCTGGCAAAGATTGCTCACCCGATCCCAAAACATTAGTGAGTATTCTTTAAGCAGAGATCATGGGGTATTGCCCCTTTGGGTTGCCGGTTCAGAGTTTGAAAAAGACAGGTCCAGCCTGACTTTCACGGGGAAATTCTGAAAATGCCGCCAGCCCCCGGCATCTGTTCATGACGGAAAATAACAGACTGCCCGGCAAAGTGGATTTACCGCATGAGAGACAGAAAGGGCCGTTCGCCTGCAGCGAACGGCACTTTTGTTTTTCTCTTGTTGAGGTACGCAAAAACCTTAAGAACTAAAAAGGAGCTACAAAATTTTGTAGCTCCTTTTTAGTTAAAAATCCCTGTCCGGATTAATCCTTCAGGGGTTTATAATCTTTGAAGGGCGTAATTTTGGCTGCTTCGGCCGCTTTTCGGTAAGCCACCCACTGGTTGTCAAAGAAATGCTCGATTCGCTGTAGGGTCTTATCGGTAAGGATCTCCGATTGGTTCAGGATGATCTTTTCCGTTCCGTTGAGCGGTTCGCGTTCAAAGATCACCGAATACATTTTTTGCAACTGCTGGATCACCAGGTACGGATTGTCATACAGTCCCTGGATGTCTTTCGGTGGGAACAGATCGGCATTGATGGCTTTGATGGAATCTTCCGTGACCCTGGCGATTTTTATCAGGTTTTTGACTTCCTCGGTTTTCGTTTCAGGCTCCATGGATTTGACCTGTTTCATCACCTTTTCGCTTTCGCGGATCCGGTCGATGGCTTCCGCCAAAACGCTCATTTTCTTCAGCACCGGCTGTACCATGTTGTAGTTGGCTTCCATTCCTTCCCGGGAAATGTGCATCCGGGGATCCGACTTCACCGTCAACATCGTGGAATCCGTGCTGCCCTGGTAACTGAAGACCAGTTTGTAGGTTCCCGGCAGCACATAACCGCCATTGCCCTGTTCCGGCGATCCGGGTTTGGGTTTCTGGCTTCCCGGAAAACGGTATCCTTTCCGGTCGAGGCCCCAGTAAAAGCGATTGATACCGGTTTGAGGTACCCGCATCAGGGTTCTGACCACCCGGCCCTGGTCATCGATGACCATGATGGTGACTTTTTTGGCCTTGGCCCAGAGCCTCTGGGTTTCACCATTTCCTGGGGACCTGCGGTACCGCCGTCCCCCGTGATCCTGATTGATCTTGTCAGCCAGACTGTCACCCTCTTTCACCGAAAAGGTGATCATGGCGCCGGAGGGTTTGTTTTCACCATGATAATAGGAAGCCCCACCGGCAAAAATTCCCGGTTCCTGATGCCAGCTTACCTCATAGGCCGTAGGCGGAGCGAAAGCTACGAGGGGCTTTTTCAGCAATGCTGTGCCTTTTGCGGCCAGCGCCCGCAACGGCCGGATGTCATCCAGCACATAGATCGAACGACCGAACGTGCCGATCACCAGGTCCCCTTCCCTCGGCTGGATGGCCAGGTCCATCGTGGATACGCCGGAAGGATAACCATGGGTCCAGTGATCCCAGTGTTTTCCGGCATCCAGGCTGACATAAAGCCCGTTTTCGGTTCCCAGGAACATCAGATTGGGTTGTACGGGGTCCTGGATAAAACTGAGGCAATATCCCTGAACCTGATCGGGACCGACCATCCGTTCCCAGGATTTGCCGAAATCCGTGGTTTTATACAAATAGGGATTGTAATCATTCTGCCGGTAGTTGTTGGCCACCACATAAGCGGTTCCTTCCTGATAGCTGGAAGCCCTGACTTGTGGGATCCAACTGCCTTTCGGCAGTCCCTTGATCTTTTTGACCACATTTTCCCAGGTTTTACCGCCGTCGGTGGTAACCTGCACATTGCCGTCGTCGGTTCCCACCCAGAGGATGTTGTTCTTCAGCGGACTGGGAGCAATGGTAATGATGGTGTTGTAATTTTCTGCCCCGGTGGCGTCCACGCTCAGTCCGCCGCTTTCCATTTGATGTTGCTGGGCGGTATCGTTGGTGGTAAGATCCGGCGAGATCACCTGCCAGCTGTTTCCGTTGTCAGTACTTTTGTAAAGATACTGGCTTCCGAAATATACGGCATGCGGATCGAAAGGATCGGGTGCGATGGCGGAGTTCCAGTTAAAACGCAACTTCTTGCCCACCGGCGTTACCGGACGGATGTTTTTCGAAAATCCTGTTTTCACATTCATGCGCACCACGTAACCCTCCTGGGCCATGGCATAACAAAACGCCGGATCACTGGCATCTACTATCGCACCAAAGCCATCGCCACCATACAAATTCTTCCAATAGGTATTGATGATCCCTCCGCGTGCCCAGACGTATGCCGGCCCGCGCCAGGAACCGTTGTCCTGCATTCCGCCGTAAACATGATAGGGCAGGTCGTTGTCCACGGAAACATGATAAAACTGACCCACAGGGAGGTTTTGTACATAGCGCCAGGTTTTTCCCCGGTCGTGGGTGATGGCCAGCCCGCCGTCGTTCCCGTCCATCATAAAGTTGGGATCCGTGGGGCTGATCCACCAGGAGTGGTGATCGGGATGGATGTTGCTTCCGATGAGGGTGGTAAACGTCTTGCCGCCGTCGATACTTTGGTTCACCTCTTCAAACAGCGTGTAGACAATGTTTTCGTTTTTAGGATCGCAAAAAATGTGTGAGAAATAAAAAGGACGGTCTCCGATGTTCTTGGTGGCCGTAAGTTTCCAGGTTTTGCCGCCGTCGTCGGAACGGTAAAAACCGTTCTTTTTGGATTCAATGATGGCATAAACCCGTTGGGGGTTGCTGGCCGAAATGGCCAGGCCGATACGCCCCAACATTCCTTCCGGCAATCCGTCTTCGGCAGAAAGTCTTTTGAAGTTCTCACCTCCGTCGTAGGTCACATACAATCCCGATCCGGGACCCCCGGATTTAAAAAACCAGGGCCAGCGCTGTGCCTGCCACAGGGCCACAAAAAGTTTGTTGGGGTTGCCGGGATCCATCACCATGTCGGCGACGCCCGTCAGATCGTTCACATAAAGGATCTTCTTCCAGCTTTTGCCGCCGTCGGTAGTTTTATACAACCCGCGCTCCGAATTCGGTCCCCAGGGAGAACCCAAAACGCCAACATAAACCACCTCCGGATTGGCCGGATTGATGAGGATGTTGGCGATGTTTCTGGAATCTTTGAGTCCCATGTATTGCCAGGTATCTCCCCCGTCGAGGGAACGAAAGACCCCTTTTCCTGAAGAAACGCTGTTTCGGGGATTGTTTTCTCCCGTTCCCACCCAGATCACATCCGGATTGGCCGGGTCGATGGCAATGGCTCCGATAGACAGGTTGTCCTGTTTGTCGAACACGGGCTTCCAGGAAACCCCCTGGTCTTTGGATCGCCACAATCCGCCCGATGCGGTTCCAGCGAACATGATATTTTGATTCTTCGGGTCTACGGCAAGGGCCGTCACCCGCCCACTCATACCGGCAGGGCCGATACTCCTGGGTTTCAGTCCTCCCATTTGATCCATGTGGAGCTCTTGTGCCGACATCGGCACGGAAAGCAGGAAGCTGAAAAGGACAAGTAAGGTAAACGTGATGTTTTTCATAGATCTGAGATTAATTGAAAATACTTTTTTCTTTGTGCGCCTGCCAAAGCAGTCAGGTAAAATTAAATAAAAAATTCAGGTTCTCGCTGACAGGTTGATTTATAGACTTTTCAATAACACTCAGAAAGTTTTTTGGGCAACATATCGGGACAGAGAAAGCAAAAAAAAGGCGTTTCCGGATCCGGAAACGCCTTGAAATTGTGAATCTTGCTAAAATTCCTATTTCAGATATTTTACCAGCCAATCGACCCATTTCCCATAAATGTCGCTGGTACGCACGATGTCGTGGGGAAAGTGTGTGTTGGCGGGATAAACGTAAAATTCGGTCGTTACCCCATTGTCACGCAGGGCGTGATACATTTCGTAGCTGTTTACGATGGGCACGTTCGGATCCCCGGCATCACCCATGATCAGGGTAGGCGCTTTCACGCGGGTAGAATACATGATGGGAGACTGTTCACGCCAGATCTTCCAGAATTTCTTCACCCAGGGCGATCCACCGAAGAAATAAAGATCCGCTTACTGGTAATAGCCAATGGTGTATTCCAACACC
>JBJKPL010000085.1:0-4297 GCA_046706345.1 Candidatus Sulfidibacterium sp. | reverse complement strand
GGTATCACTTCATTCAAAGTTTATCTGGCTTACAAGGACACCATTGGGCTCCAAGATGAAGACCTGAAAAAAGTCATGAAAGCCGTTGCTGATGCCGGTGGCATGGTGACCGCCCACTGCGAACAGGGCGATGAAATCGAGGCCCGGCGGAAATCCCTGGTACAGGAGGGGAGAACAGCCTCCGAATTTCACCCGCTTTCGCGGCCGTCGGATCTGGAAGCAGAAGCCGTGAAAAAAGCCATCGGCTTTGCCTCAGAAGCGGGATGCCCGTTTTATATAGTCCACGTCTCGGCAAAAGAATCCATTCAACACATTGCCGAAGCCCGTCAAAAAGGACAACCTGTTTTTGGAGAGACCTGTCCGCAGTATTTGCTGCTGGACGACTCGAAATATCAGGGAGATTTCGAAAAGACGGCGCCTTTTGTGCTGAGTCCGCCCCTGCGGAAAAAGGAAGACCAGGAGGTTTTGTGGGCTGCGCTGGCTGAAGAAAAGCTGCAAAGCATCGGGACCGATCACTGTCCCTTCATGATGGAACAGAAAAAGGCGGGGATCCATGATTTCACCCGGATCGCCAACGGTGCAGGCGGGGTGGAACACCGGCTGACGCTGCTATACACCTACGGTGTGTTACAAAACAGGATCAGTTTGAACCAGTTTGTGAACCTGGTTTCCACGGCCCCGGCTAAAATCTTCGGTCTGTATCCCCGCAAGGGAGAAATTGCCGTCGGATCGGATGCCGACCTGGTAATCTGGAATCCTGAAAAAGAAAACCGGATCACCGTAAAAGACCACATCATGCATTGTGATCAGGACATCTTTGAGGGCTTTTTAACGCGTGGTTGCCCGGAATATGTCCTCACCCGGGGCCACATCGCCGTTAGGCGGGGAAAACGAACGGAAATCCCTTTAAAAGGAAATTTTCTCAAAAGAAGTTGAAAAAAAAAGCCCGGTTGCGTGATGCAACCGGGCTTTTTTGATGAATCCATCTAATATCTTAGTAGAAGGTGATCCGGTTATCCTGAACGTCGGAAGCATCACGCAGGGCGATGTAGGGATAATCCTGGTTGACACGCTGGATAAACTCAGCCGTCAGCTGATCGACCAGCTGATTGTAGTTGGACGGAGCCACAGCGGGGTTTAATTTGTTCACCTTCACCATAAAGGTGGCGGCATTGCCCACAATGGGTTGGCTCACCTGTCCGGTTTTCATCCCGAACACAGACCCGATCACTTTGTTTTCCATCCCGAATCCCGTCAGGTTGCGACTGTCAAAGGTCATGTTGTCGACTTCCTGGGGCTGGAGGTTCATGGCTTTTTCGGCTGCGGCAAGATTTCCGCTATACGCTTTCATTTTTGCGGCCAGGTATTTTCCTTTCACCTGGTTCACCACAAACGGCCGGATCTCCGATTTCACCTTGTCCATCGGCGGAATACCGGCTTCGAACGTATTGGTAACCACGGCCACCACATACTGATCTTCCATATCGAAGACATTGGAAACCTGTCCCTTTTCCGTTCCGTCCTTAAAGGCCCAGCGGACTACTTCACGTGCACTTTCCATGCCGGGGATGGAATAGGTGGTTTCCAGGATCCGCGGAACCTCCCGAAGCTGATAGTGATCTTTGTGTGCCAGGTTTTCGAAAGCCGTCAGGTCGGTGGCATTGGTCACAAAGGCGCTGGCTTTGGCAAACACATTCTGATAGGTACCGTTGCTGGCCACGACATCCTGTGTCACCACAGCTACTTTCACTTTTTGTTCATAATCTTTTTTCCCGTTCACTTTGATGATGTGGAAACCGAAAGGTGTTTCTGCCAGGGTCAGTTTCCCAACCGGGGTTTTCACCACTGCATCGTTGAACTGGCTTACCATCTGACCGTCGGCAAACCAGCCGAGGTCGCCGCCGTTTTTCCTGACGCTGGGGTCATCCGAATATTTTTCGGCCAGGGTTTTCAGTTTGGAGGGGTTACGTTTCAGGACTTTCAAAAGGCTGTCGGCCAGATGCTGGGCCTGTTCCCGGGTCCGGTCAATGGCCGGACTTGCCTTGAAAGCGCCCTTGTATGCGATCAGAATATGGCTGGCGTCCATGCTGTCGGGACGGCGTTCCGAAGCCAGCAAACGGGCCACGGTGAAGGAATAATTCTGAAATACCGGCTGAGAAACCGTTCCCACTTTGGAGTGGAACATCACGGAATCCAACGGCGCCGGCAGGCTGCCTTTGGCGATCCAGCCCGTATCATAAACATGATCGGAATTGCCTTTGGCAAATTCAAGCGGATGATCGGTTTTGATAAAGTCGTCCCGTGTCAGCAGGAAGCTTCTTTTGGCCTTGGCAACATCCGTATCCGAAGGGACCACGTTGAAAACAACATATTCCAGGCTGCGGCCGGCTTTTTGCTTGTATTCGTTTTTATGGGCATCGTAATAGGCCTGATAATCCGCATCGGTGACATTCACCACACTGTCAGGCACATCGGAATACCGGGCGGCCACATAGGTGATGTTGGCGCTGGTATTCATATTGTTGTACTGGTCGCGGAGCAATTCTTTGGGCATGTAATAGGCCTGACCGATCAGGGCATTGAACTTACTGCGCAGGGCATCTTCCTTGATATAATTTTCCAGCGAGGTCCATTGTTCCTTAACACTTTCCGGCATCTGATCGTAATTCTGCAGGAACTGCAGAACCCGGTTGCGGTCATACTGGCCGGTGCTGGGATCGGCAAAATACTGTTTGATCAACGGATGCGGATTCTTTCCCTGGATCAGGTTGAACATTTCGTCAGCCGTAACCTCGATCCCGAGTTCTTTGTATTCTTTTTCCATCAGGATCTGGTGCACCATCTGCTGCCAGGTCTGTTCTCTTACGCGAAAAGTTTCGTCGGTGGTAAGACTGCTTCTTTGCTGCTGCTGTTTGATGCTTGCGATGTTCTTGTCCACCTGATTGTTGAAATCCATGATGGTGATCTCCACGCCGTCCACTTTGCCTGCATTGACATCCCGGTGATGTGATCTTTTCAAAAAGTCACCCAGAATAAAAGCGGCAAGTGCACCTCCGATCACAACGACAAGAAGCGTAGAATGTTTCCTAATACTTCCAATAGCGGCCATCTTTTCCTAAATTTTATTGTTTTTTTAAAATCGAGCTGCAAATGTACGAATTGAATTGATAAATAAAAGAAATAAAATCAATTTTGATTTTAGTATCAACCAGTTAATCCTGCATAAAAACCGGTTTTTCCCCTTTCGGGGGATCAGATCATCAAAAGAGGGCTGACAGTCAAATTCAAACCGCGGAAAACCAGGCCTGCGGCTTCGGGAACGGACGCGTCGGGAAAGGAAAATTTTCCGGTTTCCCTATACGGCCCACCGGTCTTTGCAGGCCGATTGCGCCGGGACCCTTCCCGGAAGCTTACAGGATTGTCAGTTTGACTTCCTCCAACTTGTTTCCGGTGGCCTTCAGGACTTTAAAAAGAAAAGGCGCTACCTCGATCTGATCGGAAACTTCCGGGATGCTGCCGACATGATGCAGAATAAAACCCGCCAGGGTTTCATATTCCTCCGATACAGGGATTTTCAGATTGTACTCATCGTTCAGATAATCAATTTCCAGCCGGGCCGAGAAAATAAACTCCCGGTCCGAGATTTTCTTTTCCACCACTTCCCCGTCATCCACATCGTATTCGTCTTCAATCTCACCAAAAATCTCCTCGATGAGGTCTTCCATGGTGATCATGCCCGAGGTACCGCCAAACTCATCCACCACCACGGCCACACTTTTGTGTTTGATGATAAAAGCATTCAGCGCCCGTTTGGCGGACGTGGTTTCCGGAAAGATCTCTACAGGCCGGAGCACCTCACGGATCGAGGCGGGTTTTGAAAACATGTCGTAGGCATGCACATAACCCAGGATGTTGTCGATAGACTGCTGGTAGATCATGATCTTGGAATGACCGGTTTCCGAAAGCGTCTTCCGGAGCATCTCCGGCGTTTCGTTGATCTCCAGGGCGGTGATCTCGGTACGCGGCACCATACAATCGCGCAGCTTGACATGTTTGAAGTCCATGGCATTCTGGATCATCTGGATCTCCTGATTGAGAGATTGTCCGGTATCCTCACCACCATTCAGGTCCTGGACGTATTCATTCAGGTCGATGGCACTGAACCGGTAACCTTCGGAAGAGATCTTCAGGCGGAAAATGCCTTTCAGAATCAGTTCCGATATCCCGATATACAAAAAAATGAAGGGATAGAACAGGTAATAAAACAGCCACACCGGAACGGCAAAGGTCTTCAGCA
>JBJKPL010000084.1:0-11878 GCA_046706345.1 Candidatus Sulfidibacterium sp. | reverse complement strand
TTGATCATGATCTCCGGATCTTTCGGATCGATCCACATCACGTGATTGTCGCCATGGGGTGTGCGCATGGGCCGGAAACTCATCCCCCCGTCCACCGACTTCAGGATGCCGGACACCTGTGGCGCATAGACCAGGTTTTCGTTTTTCGGATCGATGTAAATTCTGGAAAAATACCAGGCGCGTTGGGTAAGATTGGATCCGTGGTAAAGACGTCTCCAGGTTTTGCCGGCATCGTCGGAACGGAAAACACCGCCGTTTTTGTTTTCGATGATGGCATATACGCGGTCGGAGTTGGAAGGTGCTACGTTCACAGAGACTTTTCCGAGAATTCCAGTGGGAAGCCCCGGATGGTGGGAAATATTTTTCCAGGTGTTCCCTCCGTCGGTGGATTTATACAATCCGCTCCCCGGACCGCCACTGGAAAAGATCCACGGTTTCCGGTACGCCTGCCACATGCCGGCATACAGGACCCGGGAATTGTTCGGATCCATGGCAATGTAAGAGGCCCCGGTTTTATTATCGACATACAGGATCTTCTTCCATGTTTTCCCGCCGTCTTCCGAACGGTAAACACCCCGTTCCGGATTATCGGCAAAAACATGGCCCATGGCAGCGACATAAACCACATCGGGATTGTGCGGATCCACCACAATATTGCTGATCACATGGGTATCGGTAAGCCCCATATGTTTCCAGGTCTTTCCTGCATCATCGGATTTGTAAATGCCGTTACCCGTGGTCATATTTCCGCGGATGAACGACTCCCCCATCCCTGCATAAATGATGTTGGGATCGGAGGGCGCCACCGCCAGCGCGCCCACCGCGGAAGCAGTGAAAAATTTATCGGAAACATTGACCCAGCTCATGCCACCGTCGGTGGTTTTCCAAACCCCGCCGGCTGCGCCGCCGAAATAAAAGGTATGCGGTGTATCGGCATTACCGGCAACGGCCACCGAACGTCCGCCCCGGAAAGGGCCGATATTTCTATAGGAAAGATGGTTAAACATTTCTTTAGGAAAGACCGTTTCCGCTGTTTTCGCTTTCGCGGGAGTTTTTTTCCGTGCAAAAGCGGGTCCCTGGAAAAGGAACAAAAACAATACGATCAAAATAGCATAAGAAAAGGGACGGTCTTGAAAATGCTTGTTGGTTTGGGGTAAATTTTTCTGCATGATAAAACGTTTTAGTCCTCAAACGGAATGAACTTCCAAAGCTAAGAATTTTTCATGACCAGTTATTAAATAACAAAAGCTTTTCTTCCTTAAATCGATCAATCGAAAAATCAACGACATGAACCCGGATAAAAAACCGACGAGAAGCCAGTCAGGACAAAAAAAAATCCGGACCGCAGGGTCCGGATTTTTTCTTTCAAAATAGAAAACCTATTTCTTTTTCTTTTTATTGTTAACGGTTTTTTCTCCGTTCTCCGCTTCTTTTAATTGCCGGTCGCCATGGAGCAGGTCGTAGGCAATTGGCGTCGCATTGAATACCGAAGAATAGGTACCGAACAAAATACCCATCAACAGGGCAAAGGTAAATCCGCGGATGACCGCACCTCCGAAGAGGAAGATGACGATCAATACAGCCAGGGTCGTACCCGAGGTATTCATGGTACGGGCCAGGGTCTGGTTCATCCCGTCGTTCATGTTTTGCTTCAGCGTATGTTTCGGGAACAATCGGATGTTCTCTCGTATACGGTCAAAGATGATCACCGTATCGTTGATGGAATACCCGATGATGGTCAGGATGGCCGCGATAAACGACTGGCCGACTTCCATGCCGAAGGGCAACCTGCCATAACCCAGCGAGAAGATCCCGATGGTGATCAGCGTATCGTGGAACAACGAGGTCACACCACCGAGGCCGTATTGCCAGTTCTTAAACCGGATGGCGATGTAAATGAAGATGATCAACAGCGAGAAGAAGATTGCAAAGTAGGCTTTCTCGCGGATGTCATAAGCAATCGTCGGTCCGAATTTTTCAGAACTCAGAATACCCAACAACTTGTTGCTCCCTTCCGTATCGGAAGTAAAGTCCTTAAAGGTGATTTTTTTATTATAGAAGCCTTTCAAACCGCCATACAATTTTTCCTGAATGAGAGAATCAACATCGTTCGCATCACTTTGGATGAGATATTTCGTAACGATCTTGATCTGGTTGTCGGGACCGAAGGTCTTCACCGTCGGCGACTGGTTGTCGAAGACTGCTGTCAGGGCTTTCCGGATGGGCTCGGTTTGTACGTTATGGTCAAAACGCACCACGTAAGTACGACCTCCGGTAAAGTCCACCCCAAAGTTCAGTCCGCGGGTGAAGAGCGAGGCCATTCCGATCAGGAAGATGGCCAGTGAGAAAATATAAGCGATCCGGCGGTTCCCGATGAAATCGATGTGCGCATTCTTCAGCGTATTGGCAGTCCATTTGAATGAGAAGGAGATCTTCTTGTTCTGGTTCAGCAGTCTTTCAAAGATCAACCTTGAAATAAAGATGGCGGTAAACAAGGACGACAGCAGGCCGATGATCAGCGTGGTAGCAAATCCCTGGATCGGACCGGTACCGAAAACATACAGGACCACCCCGGTAAGCAACGTGGTAACGTTACCGTCGATGATAGCGGAATAGGCGTTGGCATAACCGTCCTTCAGGGCCAGTCGCAAGCCTTTGCCCGCACGCACCTCTTCCTTGATACGCTCATAGATAATCACGTTCGCGTCGACCGCCATACCCAGCGTAAGCACAATACCGGCAATACCAGGCAGCGTCAATACCGCACCCAGCGAGGCGAGCACCCCGAAGAGGAAAAATACGTTCACCACCAGGGCAATACTGGCAACGAAACCGGCCCGGTTGTAATAAATGATCATATAAACCAGCACGGCAAGGAAAGCCAGAATAAAACTGACCATACCGGCATGCACGGCTTCACGACCCAAAGAAGGACCGACCACCGCTTCTTCCACGATTCTGGCAGGAGCCGGCAGTTTACCAGCTTCCAGAATATTGGCAAGGTCTTTGGCATTCTGAACCGTCATATCTCCGCCGGAAATCGAAGAACGACCATTGGGGATAGCGTCATTCACCACCGGAGCGGAATACACGTAGCCATCCAGTACGATGGCCACAAATTTACCGACGTTATCACCGGTAACCCTTTTCCAGGTCTTGGCGCCCTGGCTGTTCATCTGCAGGTCCACTGTCACCTTACCGTTCTGGTCGAAATCCTGACGCGCGCCGGAGATCACATCCCCGCCGAGGGCCGGGGTTCCTTCCCGTGAACTTTTCAATGCATAAAGTGCCAGGTCGTTGGGCATACGGGAATCCGGTTTCACAGCCCAGGCCAGTTTCAGATCGCGGGGGAAGGTGCTCTTCACCAAAGCCAGCATGTGATTGACGCGGGCAGTATCCTTAATGGCAGCATAGCCTACGATGTCGGTTTTACCCGCATAATACTGACCGTCCTGACCCTGATAGTAGGAAGGATGCAAATAAGCATAGAGCGGATTCTTTTGGGCATATTCTTTCAACGAAGCCTGATTGACCTGTTGCGTGGTATCTTTGGAGATCTTGTTGATCAAAGCGTTTCCGGTGGTATCGGCAGCAGCCTTCTTCACCGTTTTGGTTTTAACCGCCTGTCCTTTGGCGGCCGTGGTTTTGATAGAATCTTCAGAACTCATCTCAGCGCGCAGGCGGTCGTTGGCCTGATCGAAGAAGCTATGAATATCTGAGAATTCATAGGTTTCCCAGAACTGCAGTTTGGCCGTACCTTCCAACAGTTTTCTAACCCGGTTGGGATCTTTGATCCCGGGGAGTTCCACCATGATCCGGCCAAGGGTAGCCAGCTTTTCGATGTTGGGCTGGGCCACGCCGAAACGGTCGATACGGGTACGCAGGATCTGGAACGTACGATCCACAGCCCCGGCGGTTTCTTTCTTCAAAACTGCCAGTACCTGTGCATTGGTGGAGTTGATGGTGATTCCCTGATCTTTGAATTCGTACAGAAAGATAGAAGCCAGACGGGCATTGGGATCAATTTTCATAAAAGCATCCCCGAACAGGGTGACATAATCCTGATTGCTGTTTTTCTGCATCTGGGTAGCCATGTTCAGTGCTTTCACAAAAATGGGGTCGTTGGCGCGGCTACCGGCCAAAGTCCTGATAATATCCGAGACCTTCACTTCCAGGACAACGTTCATACCGCCTTTCAGGTCGAGACCAAGATTTAATTCACGATCTTTCACTTCTTTATAAGTGTATTTCGTGATCAGCATATTGAAAACCGGCTTATTCTCAACACTGTCGAGATAGTAGTTTTCCCGTGCTTTGGCGATAGAATCCAGGTAATAGGTATCCAAGGCCTGGTTTCCGTTTGCCAGTGCTTTTGCCTCACTGATTGCTTTCCCATTTCGCGCATACTCGCTTGCATGCTTCTTAACCCTGGCACCCACATACGTGAAGCTCAACTGGTAGAGACAAACCAATGCAAAGGCAATTGCAACGAACCTAATAGCTCCTTTGTTTTGCATTTGTAATTAATGATTTATATTTTACTTTCTTTTTTTAAGGGTGCAAAAATAGCATAATATTTATATATTGCAAAATACTTCAGCCCCTGTAACCGCCTTAACTTCTGACCATAAGCCAGACGAGCACACCGGCGGTTTTATTTTATAACAATTTTTAAATCAATTCCTTAACCATTTCCACAACACGCCGTAACTCACTTTCTTGCCATACATCAAAATACCGATCCGGTAGATCTTTGCGGCATCATAGGTCGTAATAACAAAAGTCAGCAACAAAATCCCTCCCGAAAGCCCCACTTGCCACCACGGAACGCCAAAAGGGATCCGGAGCATCATGATCACCGGCGAAGTCAATGGGATCATGGAAAGCCAGAAGGCCAGCGCCCCGTCCGGCTGCGTGGCCACAAGCCCGGTCATGGCCACCGAGAAGTTCAGCGGCATCGAGAGGGGCATCATAAATTGCTGCGCATCGGCATCATGATCGATGGCCCCGCCGATCGCGGCAAACATCGAGGCATAGAGCAGATAGCCCGCCAGGAAGAAAAACAAGAAACTCAACACCATCACCCGGACATCAATGGTAGACAGTACTTCATTCATCTGAGCCACCGCCAGGTGGGCCACCTGAGCGGATGCTTCGCCTCCGGCTGAAAACTTTTGTTCGGTCAGCATCTTCATGCCTGAGGTCAGTTCGCCACTGCCCAGACTGGTTTGGAAAACACCTACAAAAGCAAGCGTCAGAACGATCCACAGCAGAAACTGGGTGATCCCCACCAGGGCAATGCCCACGATCTTGCCCATCATCAACTGGAAAGGTTTCACCGAAGAAAGGATCACCTCCACGATGCGGCTGGATTTTTCTTCCATCACCCCACGCATCACCTGCGCACCAAACATAAAAATGAAAAAATAGATCAGGATACCGGAAAAAATCGCCAGGCCTTCTTCCGCGCCGGAATAGACTTTCTTTTCCTGCCCTCCCGCACTGACTTTGATCATTTCCAGGCTGATCTCCACTTTGGAAGATTTGATTTTCTCGGGGTTGATCCCCTGGGCCAGCAGCTTCCGGTTCTGAATCTCATTTTTCATGACCATTTTCACATAGGCGCTTACATTCAGGCCGGCCTGGTTTTCAGCATACAATTCGGCATATTGCGGCAAATTCAATTTGGGAAGCGGAATGTACAAAAGCATCTCGCCTTTTTTCAGCACCTCGGCCTTGACCTTTTCAAAATCACCACTGACGTAGGTGAATTTCATGTCCGGCTGATTGTGGAATTTCTGGTAAAACCATCCGGTATCATCGAGTACGGCAATTTTTTTCATCCTGCCCTGGCTGACAGACATGAAATACACCGGAAGGATGATCAAGGCAGCCATCAGAACCGGCCCCAGAATGGTCATCACCAAAAAGGAGCGCTTGCGGACACGCGTAAGATATTCGCGCTTGATGATAAGCAGGACTTTGTTCATAGCCGCACTGCAGTTTTTTTCACGAGCTCGGGGTCTATCAGAATGAGAAAGCAAAAATAATACTTTCTATGCTTTACCGGTCGGCAGGAAAGTAAAATGCGCCGGGGATTCTGCCAACCGTTAATTTTCCCAAAATTAATCGCAATATCACGAGGGCTTTGCGGCTGAATCGCTATTTTTGCAAAAACTGAAAAAAATGGAAAATATTACAGAACGTTTTATTCGTTACGCCAAAATCGAAACCACTTCAAATCCAGATAACGACGCCTGCCCGAGTTCAGAAAAACAATGGGATCTGGCGCGGTTGCTGTTTAAGGAGCTCACAGAGCTTGGGCTGGAAGATGTTTCCATCGACGACCATGCCTATGTCATGGCTACCCTTCCCGCCAATACGGAGGCCGATATTCCGGTGATCGGGTTCATTGCCCATTTTGATACGGCTCCGGATTTTACGGCAGCCGGTGTGAATCCACAGGTCCACGAAAATTACGACGGTGGGGATATCGTATTGAACCGGGAAGAAAACATTGTCCTCTCGCCAAGGGATTTCCAAGAGCTGAAGAACTACGTCGGGAAAACGTTGATCACCACCGATGGGACAACGTTGTTGGGTGCCGACGACAAAGCCGGAGTCACGGAAATCATCGCGGCTGTGGAATATTTGATGGAACACCCCGAGATCAAACACGGCAAGGTCCGGATCGGGTTTAACCCGGATGAGGAAGTGGGCAGAGGCGCTCATCTGTTCGATGTGGAAAAGTTTGGTGCCCAATGGGCTTATACCCTCGACGGGAGCGAAATCGGGGAACTGGAATACGAAAACTTCAATGCTGCCGGAGCCAAGGTTAGTATCAAGGGCCTCAGCGTACACCCGGGCACGGCCTACCATCAGATGATCAACTCGCTGCTGGTGGCCAACAAATTTATCTCGGCCCTGCCACCGAAAGAAGTTCCGGAGGAGACCAAAGAATATGAAGGGTTCTTCCATCTTTATCAAATGAAGGGCAATGTGGAACACACCGAATTGCAATACATCATCCGTGATCATGACAAGACCTTGTTCGAAAATAAAAAAAACCTGTTCCTGGAGACGGCCAAAGCCGTGAATGATGCTTACGGCCAGGAGCTGATCACCGTCGACATGAAGGATCAGTATTACAATATGAAGGAAAAGATCGAACCGCAGATGCACATCATCCACCTGGCAGAAGAAGCCATGAAACGTGCCGACATTAAGCTGAACATCCATGCCATCCGCGGCGGCACCGACGGAGCCCAACTGTCTTACAAAGGCCTGCCCTGCCCGAACATTTTCACGGGAGGACACAATTTCCACGGCCGCTACGAATATGTGGTGCTGGAATCGATGCAGAAGGCCATGGAAGTGATCGTCAACATTGCAGCGCTGACAGCAGAAAAGTACGCATAAAACTTTCCGACCCTATAAAATGCAAAGAAGCTCAGGAGATACTCCTGAGCTTCTTTTTTTGAACTATCGGAATTCTAAAAATAAATTTTCACCGACTGCGGTCACATCATGCGGGCGTTCAGCGTGTAGAGCACCCAAATGGTACCGGCGACGAAAATAAACAGCAACAAAGCTGTAAACGCCAGAGCCATCACATTCCATTTCTGTGCCGAGGAACGGTCGAGGTGCAGGAAATAATGCAGATGCACCAGCATCTGAACTACGGCAGCGACAAACAAGCCGATCACGGCCACCTGCCGTGAAAAAATGTGCGTCATCACTAGCCCAAAAGAGATCAGCGTCAGCAGAAGCGCCAGCACAAAACCGGTAATGTAGCCTTTGGTAGTGATGTGGCCTGCGCCCATATTTTGATTTTCTGTTTGATTCATTGTCTCCAATTTTTTTCGGTTATCAAATGATTTTGGATTATAACACGCCCAGCAGATATACGACGGTAAAAACGCCGATCCAGACCACATCCAGGAAGTGCCAGAACAAGCTCAACCGCATCATCCGGGAACGGACCCCGTCGGTCAGGCCTTTTTTCACAACCTGCCAGATCATCACCAGGATCCAGATCAGGCCGAAGAACACGTGGGTTCCGTGGGTCCCGACCAGGGTAAAGAAGGCCGACAAAAATCCACTCCGCGAAGGACCATTTCCGGCCATGATCAGGCCGTAAAATTCATGAAGTTCCATAAAAATAAATCCCAGCCCCAGCAAAAAGGTAATGATCAGGCCGGTGATCACTTTTTTTCTGGCATTACCGTTCATGGAAACCATGGTAAGGCCGAAGGCCATGCTGCTGGTAAGCAGGAACATGGTTTCTACAAACAGATAGTGTAAGTCAAATAACTCTTTGGGGCCTTTACCGCCGGCATAGTTGTAACCAATGACGGCAAAAGTGGCAAAAAGGGCCGAAAACAGGACCAGGTCACTCATCAGGTAGATCCAGAAACCGTAGGTTTTGATCTCTGAATGGCTGTGGTGTTCCAGCGCTGCAGCATGTGTTTCATTCATATTTTCAGTATTCATTACGTACGTTCTCCTTTCTAATCGTTCGTTTTCACTTTTTCCAGGTGCTCGGACAGGATCCGGAAGCGCTCGTCTTCAATTTTCTTCACTTCAGCGGCGGGAATGACATATTCCACATCGTCGTCAGAAGCGATAAAAATCACAGAACCCACCGTCAGTACCAACGTCACGATGGCAAGCCACCAGATGTGCCAAACCATGGCAAATCCGAAGCCCAGGGTCATCACCCCGATCACAATGCCCATGAAGGAATTCTTCGGCATGTGGATGTCATGATATTCTTTGGGTCGCTCGTAGGCGATGCCCTTTTCCTTCTTATCCCAGAAAGCATCAATATCTTCCACGGTCGGGATCACGGCAAAGTTATATTCTGCCGGCGGCGAGGACGTCATCCATTCCAGGGTTCTGCCATGCCATGGATCACCGGTATAATCGATATTTTTCTTCCGGTCGCGGATGCTGAGTGCCACCTGGATCAGCTGCGAGAGAATACCAAGCGAAATGATGAAAGCACCCACCGCTGCAATGATCAGATACGGCTGCCAGGCAAGATCGGAATAATGGAACATCCGCCGGGGCATCCCCATGAATCCCAGAATGTATAATGGCGCAAAAGCAACCACAAAACCTACGGCCCAGAACCAGAAGGAGATCTTTCCCCATTTTTCGTTCAGCTTGAAACCGAAAGCCTTCGGGAACCAGTAATGGAAACCGGCAAAATATCCAAACAAAACACCCGGGATCAGCATGTTGTGGAAGTGGGCTATCAGGAACAAGCTGTTATGAACCACATAATCGGCTGGCGGGATTGCCATCAGCACACCGGTCATCCCTCCAACCACAAACAACACGAAAAAGCCCATGGTCCAGTACATCGGCGCGTCAAAATGAACCCGTCCGCGGTACATGGTAAACAACCAGTCGTAAATTTTTACCCCTGTCGGGATGGCAATAAACATGGTGGCGATGCCGAAAAAGATATTAACATCCACCGAATTTCCCATGGTGAAGAAATGGTGCAGCCAAACGGTAAAGGAAAGGAACATGATGGCGGCCGTCGCATAAACCAGGGATTTATACCCGAACAGCCTTTTCCTGGAATAGGTGGCGACTACTTCCGAATAAACGCCGAACGCCGGCAGGATCACGATATATACTTCAGGGTGACCCCACATCCAGAACAAGTTGTTCCACATCATCATGTTGCCGCCCAGGGCATTGGTAAAAAAGTGCATCCCCAGATAACGGTCCATGGTCAGCAGGAACAGGGCTCCGGTGAGAACCGGGAAGGAAAGGATCATCAGTACATTGGTGGTCAGGGTGGCCCAGGTGAACAAGGGCATACGCATCAGCCTGAGGCCGGGGGCACGCATCTTGATGATGGTGACAAAGAAGTTGACACCACTCAGAAGCGAGCCCACACCCGCGATCTGGACCGCCCACATCCAGTAATCGACACCGACTCCCGGATTATATCTTAGCTCGAAGAGCGGGGCAATTCCCGACCATCCGGTATTGGAGAACTCGCCGACGCCCAGCGAGATCATCATCAGCCCCACACCCGCCACGGTAAGATAAAAACTGACGGAGTTCAACAGTGGGAAGGCCACATCACGTGCCCCGATCTGCTGGGGGATGACAATGTTCATCAGGCCTACCATAAAAGGCATGGCCACAAAGATGATCATGATGGTTCCGTGGGAACTGAAGATCTGATCGAAATGGTGCGCCGTCAGGTAACCGTGGTTGGCACCGGCGGCCATGGCCTGCTGGGCACGCATCATGATGGCATCGGAAAAGCCGCGCAACAGCATCACGGCGGCCAGCACAATGTACATGATCCCGATCTTTTTGTGATCCAGGCTGGTGAGCCATTCGTGCCACAAATAGCCCCATTTTTTGTAGTAAGTAATCAAACCCATAATGATCAGGGCCAGCACGGTGGAACTCACCACCGCACCCATAATAATAGGATCATTATAAGGTATTGCTGAAAGGGTTAATTTTCCAAACATATCAATTATCCTCCATTATTTAATTGTTCATTGGCCCTGAAACAGGTTTATCATTCATTTTCATGTTTTTCATTCTTGTTTTCCGGCCCATCCATTCCATGAATTCGCCGACAATGTGGTGAAACAATCCCGGTGCCACGGAGGAATAAACCGTGACGGGATATCCCACCTGAGGCTGGCTGACCTTATCGTAGGTTGCCATATCCAGCACATGCGGCGACTGTTTGGCCTTGCTGACCCAGTCTTCAAATTGTTCGGGAGTCAGTGAAATGGCCTTGAAATGCATGCCTGCGTATCCGTGTCCGCTGAATTCCACATTCTTTCCCACGAAGGTGCCTGTGTCGCTGGCCATCAGGTTCAGATGGGTCTGCATCCCGGCCATGGCATACATCTGACTTCCCAGCTGGGGGATAAAGAACGACGTCATCACGGACGCGGAAGTGAGCTTAAAGCTCAACGGCGTTTTTTCCGGGAATACCAGCTCATTGATGGAAGCGATGTTGTATTCCGGATAAATAAACAGCCAGTTCCAGTCTAAGGAAACCACTTCGACCTGAACCGGTTTTACCTGTGCCGGAATCGGTTTGTAAGGATCCAGACTCGAAGTCCGGGTGATCGTCAAATAGGAAAGTGCCGCAATGATCAGAATGGGCACCAGCCAGATCACGACCTCCACCTTGGTGGAATCCGTCCATTTGGGATCATAATTGGCCTTTTTGTTTGAAGCACGATAACGGGCTGCAAACCAAAATGCCATGACAAAGACCGGGACGATGACGATGAGCATCAAGCCAATGGCCATATAAATAAGGAATCGCTCCTCATTCCCTACCGGCCCTTTCGGATTGAGTACAACCATTTTGCTGCATCCGCTCAAAAAAGCCGTAATCCCAACCAAACCAATTACTTTGAATAAATTGTAAAACTTTTTTCTCATTATATACAACCTGGTTAAAACTAATTATGCGAAATATACAACTATTTTCCTGCTCCCCATCACAACTTCGTGAACTTTCCTCCATTTTCTGTCTCTGCTTCCTCCGGCTTTTAATTCTGTCCGAATTGTCCTAACTTTGATCCGGGTTAAATTCCATATTTAAGAACTACTTTGCTAATTTCTTTGTTTCAAAACATATTATTTTTTCATGTAAATAATTGAAATAAAAGGTTAAAAGACAATTGAGTTCTGCTGAATTCAGCGAGGACAATATTAAGGCTTTTTTTTTAACGACAGACCCCTTATTTAAACTGATTATAAATTTAATGATGTGTTTTTTCTGGGGTGGTCCTCAAAAAAAGGTGAAAACACCTTGATATTCTGATAAAAAGCATAAAATGTCTTTAAACGGGGACCGTTACATTTCGGAAGC
>JBJKPL010000083.1:0-14254 GCA_046706345.1 Candidatus Sulfidibacterium sp. | reverse complement strand
TCTTCGGTCCATTCTCCGATTTCACGGCCCAGGTAATAACCATCCCAGAAACCGCGGTTGTAAACCTTCGACAGTTCTCCGTTCCAGCGCTCCACATCCTCTTCTGTAACCTTACCGTCAAACCAGGCATTCACGGCTTCACGATACACCCGGGCGACGGTTTTTACGTATTCGGGCGAACGGCCGCGGCCTTCCAGTTTCAGCACACGGACACCGGCATCAAGGATCTGATCCAGAAACGAAACGGTATTCAGATCTTTGGGCGACATGATGTATTTGCCGTCTACTTCCAGCTCCAGGTTGGATTCGGTATCTTTCACCGTATATTTTCTGCGGCAGGGCTGCAAACAGGCGCCCCGGTTGGCGGACGAATTCAGGTTGTCAAGACTCAGGTAGCACTTTCCTGAAACGGCCATACACAAGCCACCGTGGGCAAAGACCTCGATCTCGATCAACTCGCCTTTGGGTCCGCGGATGTCCTGCTCCCGGATGGCCGTGGTGATCGCTTTCACCTGATCAATGCGCAACTCGCGGGCGGTAACCATCACGTCGGCAAAATGGGCATAGAATTTTACCGCTTCGATGTTGCAGATGTTGGCTTGCGTCGACATGTGAACTTCCACGCCTTTTTCGTGGGCATACTGGAACACAGACTGGTCCGAAGCGATGATGGCGGTGATGTTATTTTCTTTGGCGGCATCCACAATCTCGCGCATAAGCGCTAATTCGTCATCATAAATTTCTGTATTCAGCGTAATATAAGACCGAATACGATTGCGCCTGCAAATTGCCGAGATTTTGACCAGATCGTCGAGCGTGAAATTTTTTGAGGAGCGCGAACGCATATTCAGCTTGTCGATCCCGAAATAAACACTGTCGGCTCCTCCCTGAATGGCAGCCATCAGCATCTCGTACGAGCCTACAGGAGCCATAATTTCAACATCTTGCGCGGTCATGATTCAAATTTTATTGCGTGTGCAAAATTAACGAAAACATCAATGCGTGATCACCGGACGAAGGTTCGGTGCCTTTTTGACACTCTTTTCCATCCGGAAGCAGAAAAATTTGTTTTTCAGAAATATTTATAGATTTGCCTGCTCATCACGATTTTTTTTAGGGCGATTTTTTAAAGGGAATTACTATGTGTTCAATTTTAGGGATACTGGACGTGAAGACCGGTACCGCGGCGCTGCGGGAACAGGCATTGGAAATGTCGAAAACCATGCGCCACCGCGGTCCCGACTGGTCGGGGATTTATGTCAACGATCAGGCGATCCTGGTTCACGAACGTTTGTCGATCGTGGATGTGGAGAATGGGGCCCAGCCTTTGATGAGTGCTGACAACAGGCTGGCACTGGCAGTGAACGGCGAGATTTACAACCACCGGGCCCTGGAGCAAAATCTGAACTTTCCCTACGACTTTCAGACCAAATCAGACTGCGAAGTCATCAACGCCCTGTACCTTGAAAAAGGAACCGATTTCCTGAACGACCTGAACGGGATCTTTGCTTTTGTTCTTTACGACAATCAGGATCATTCCTATCTCATCGCCCGCGACCACATCGGGATCATCCCCCTGTATTACGGACATGAAGAAATGGGTGTGATGTATGTGGCTTCGGAAATGAAAGCGCTGATCAACCGTTGCAGCCATATCGAAACCTTCCCTCCGGGACATTATTACAGCAGCAAAACAAAAGAGTTTGTCCGCTATTACGAGCGCGATTGGGAAAACTATGATGCTGTTAAAGAAAACGTCACCGACCGGGAAGAATTGAAATCGGCATTGGAAAACGCCGTACACCGTCAGTTGATGTCGGATGTTCCTTATGGCGTGCTGCTTTCCGGCGGACTGGACTCTTCCGTTATTTCGGCGCTGGTGCGCAAATTTGCCCAGCGTCGCGTGGAGTCGTCCGATACGCAGGAAGCCTGGTGGCCCCGGGTGCACTCTTTTTCCATTGGATTGAAAGATTCACCCGATCTCGCCGCAGCAAAAAAAGTGGCCGATCACATCGGATCCATCCATCACGAATTTGTGTATACCGTTCAGGAAGGCCTGGACGCCATTTCGGATGTGATCTATCATCTGGAAACTTATGATGTCACCACTGTCCGCGCTTCGACGCCCATGTACCTCATGTCGCGAAAGATCCGTTCCATGGGGGTGAAGATGGTGTTGTCGGGCGAAGGCGCTGATGAAATTTTCGGGGGTTACCTCTATTTTCACAAGGCACCCAACGCACAGGCATTGCATGAAGAAACCGTCAGAAAACTGTCGAAACTTCATTTGTTCGACTGCCTGCGGGCCAACAAATCGATGGCGGCCTGGGGTGTGGAAGCCCGGGTTCCTTTCCTGGACCGGGAATTTATGGATGTGGCCATGCGCATGAATCCGGAAGACAAGCTGGTGAAGGACGGTAAGATGGAAAAGCAGGTGCTGCGCGAACTGTTCGGCGATCTGCTGCCGGAAGAAGTGGCCTGGCGTCAGAAGGAACAGTTCTCCGATGGCGTGGGATACAACTGGATCGATACGTTGAAGCAGGTGGCCGAGGATCAGGTGAAGGACCTGGAGCTGGAACACGCCGCATACCGTTTTCCGGTCAACACGCCCACCACCAAGGAAGGTTATTATTACAGAACCATATTCGATAAGTTCTTCCCCGGTGATCAGGCTGCCAAGACCGTACCAGGCGGAAAGTCCGTGGCCTGCAGCACTCCGGAAGCCCTTGCCTGGGATAACTCTTTGAATAATCTGATTGACCCTTCGGGCCGGGCGGTTCAACAAGTTCACAAAGCCTCTTATTAAAGAGACACGAACTGGAACCCAGGGCCGGAACTCACAAGTTTCCGGCTTTTTTTTGGGAAAAAATCACCGGAAGCAAAACCGGAAATGAATAGAAAAAAATAGAATGCGAACAACGCAAACGTTTGATATAAAAATTGTTATAAAAGCTATATCAATGATTTTTAAATAAGAAAAACAGCTAACTTTGTTACCGTTGGGGGATGTGCTGTTTCCACCGGTTTCGACGGTAACACGAAACAGTAATTTTGTTAAATCTATTAAATCATATAAACATGAGAAGGCTGAACAAACCAAAACTGAATCTGGGCGACGACGCGCTGGATTTTATCAATCTTTACCGGGCGCTTCAACCGGCGGCGGAAAACTTCCTGCTTCCTTATTTCATGGATCTGCTGAAGAATTTCTACACGCTGTGCTACGAAGAACCCGACGACCCGGTCTATCAGCAGAAGGAAATCAACCGTCAGCTTGCCGTTCTGAAGGAAGCATTCCCGTCTTATGTGGATGTTTCACTCATGTTGTTTCCCCACGAGGAATCCAAAGCTTTCGAATACCGTTCCCGCATCAACCAGTTCCGTAACCGGCTCCTGAACCTGATGGACACCGAGCTCATCAGCGACGAAAAGCAGGAAGAAGCCAAACAGATCCTCCGGTTCCATGATTTCTCCATGGGCACGCCTCCTTTTACGGAAAGCAATCTGAATTTTCGCTTTAACATCCTGCTGGGAGAAGAAGCCACATCGTTACGCCGCTTCCGCGAAGTGCTGGGCATCAAAGAAGAGATCGAAAAATCGCAGTGGAATTACCTGATGGATGTGCTGGAGCAGATGATCGTTCAGAGCGCCCACTATACCACGGGTCCGGAAAAAGAAGATTTCCTGGAAAGGATGTCGCAGAGCGTCCATCTGAAAGGCCTGGAAGGATTCCTGAAAACCGTCGTCAGCGGCAGTCCCGATTCGGCCATCGGCCTGATCGTGGAAGAACTCTTCAACCCCAAACAAACCGTCGTCGTCAATTACCAGAACGATGAACAGCTTTTTCAGCAGGTCAGCGGAAACCAGACGGCTATTTTTGTTGTCAAGATCAAATCGCTGGCGCAGAATCCCTTCAACGACCACAAATGGTTCCCCTTTCTGAGCCGGATGGTCTTTGTGGATGATTCCACCATGGCACAACGAACCAACACCACCCTGGTGTACTGCTTCCACCACAAGATCATTCAGGCCCTGAACAAGGTCCACACCAAGAAACTGGGTGCCCTGGCCAACAGCCAGCTGAACCTGCGGTTGATCCTGGAAAAAGTAAGCCTCACCAACCTGAAGAAATTCAAAGAACGCATCGACAACAAGATCGCCGATTACGAAAAAGAACTGGTGCTCCTCAAACAGGATCAGCTCGGCGTGACCGATGACCCGGAAAAAAACCTGGGCCTTTTCAAATTCGATGAGTTCTCGCGACAGATCATCAAAGACAAATACAGCCTCGAGAAACTCAGCAACTACCTGGACCTGATCATTCGTTGTGCCGATCCGGTCCAACAAAAGAAACTCAACCGGACGCAGATCGATACCTTCGAGGAGCTGACGCTGAAATATTTCTATTCGGCCACAAGAAAACTGCACATCGCCACCATCGTGGAAGGCGGCGGAAGAAACCAGATCAAAACCTACGGCGAATATCTGCTGCAACGCAAGCTGCGAGCCGTCGACAATGAGATCGTGGAACGTTGCCGCGTGATCCTGGATGTGTTCCCGGATCCCTATCAGCGTACGCTGAAAAACCACTTTCATAAAAACTTCGGCATCAATCTGTTCCTTGAGAAATACAAACAGTATCTCATCAAAGCCAAAAACGAAGCCGACAATGCCGGCCGGTTGAAAAATGTGCTGATCGACCTGGGCATCCTGGAGAAATACGAAAGCCTGAGTCCCAAAGATCAGACCATCGTTAAGGAATTCATCAGCAACCTGACCAACCTGAAAAAGACTTCCATTTCGGACGACGTGCAGATGATCATCCGCGATGTGTTGTTCGGAAAAGAAGACAAGGTGCTGAAACCGTATATTCTTTTCAACAAATATTCTTCCTGGGAATACCTGGATCTGTTTCCCACCGACCGTTTTGACATCAACCCCTTCGATCTGGAAATCGGCATCACGCCGGAAGGGCGCATCGATTTCGAGCGCCTCACCCACCGGCTGGAACGCATGAAAAATACCTTCCAGATCTTCGACGAAAGCGGCAATTTGTGGGATCGCTTCAGCGAAAACCTCACCATCATCATCAACGACCCGTCGAACCCGTCGGGATTCTCGGATTTCAACCGCGAATCGTTGCTGGATTTCCTGAAATTCGTCAGCACCAGCAAGATCACCCTCTTCCTGGACGAAGCTTACAACGATACGGTGAAACTGCAGGACGAAACCGAACCCAAATGGCGAACCATTTCACGTTATGTGATGGATAACATCGACCAGAAATACAACCGGCTGAACCTGGTCTCCTCGATCTCCACCACCAAGAATCTCGGCGCCACCGGCGACCGGCTGGGATCGATCGTGGCCACCAACGCCAAAAAGGAAGTCATCGATTTTGCCCGCAGGAAAAACAGCAAAGAGTCGGGGAATACCAACTCGCTGTACATGCTGGTGAACATCCTCGAGGCCGCCGACCTGGCCAAACGCATCAAAAACAACCTGGAAGAAAAACTTCCGAAAAATGCGTCACGGCACACCATCAAAAAGATCATTGAAAACTACATCATCCTGAAAACTCAGGAGGAAGCAGGCCAAAAAGGAAAACGGAGCGAGCTGAAATCGCCCTTCGAAGGCAGTCCGCTGCACCTGTTTCTGCTCAACGAGCTCGTGGCCATCGACAAGCTGGACATGCTGGACCTGCCGGATGACTTCAAATACAAAAACGAGCCCTTCTTTGCTTACTACCAGAAACATCTGGTGGGGTCGCTGAACAGCTTCCGGGTAAACAAAAACTTCCGGACCGAATCGCTCACGCGGCTGAACATCGCCAAGGATACCGCTACCGAGCTGTTGACCGGCGAAGCCGGAAAATATGCCGATGTGGTGGCTTCAGACGGTTCGTTCCTGTTCAACATCCGGCTGAAATATTTCTTCTCCTATCAGGATCTGGAGAAATTCACCCAGAAACTGGCGGAGCAACGTGGTATTGCCGTCATTCCCTATCAAACCGGATTCCTGCGTTTTTCGCTGGGCGGATACCTGGAAGGCAGCACGGCATCCTATGATGTCTTCCGCAAGGAGATCAAAAATGCGCTGGAGATCGTGCTGAAATACTGGCAATTGTTTTATGAAGCCAAGAGCAACGGAAACGGCAACAGCCGCAGTACCGACGATCTGCTGGAAGAGATCTTTGCCCTGCCTTCGGACCGTGCCTTCGTCGACCAGGTGATCGAAGATTTCTACCTGGTCCGCAACCTGAAGAAAAAACCGTTCCGCAGTCTGCTCATCGACAACCAGTGGACCATTTACCACGCATCACCCAAGGTGAGCGGCGTGGGCATTTATTCCATCGACAACTCCACCAATGCGGTGATCGAGTTTTCGGACGACCTGGGCCGCTGTGCCACCCTGCCGGAATTTATCCAGAGCCAGGCGTTCACCTCGGTTTACGAGAACCTGCTGCCGCAGGTATATCCAAAGATCCCGGCCATCAAAAACTGGTCCTTCAGTAAGGTGCTGGCCCGTTTCGGAAAATCCACCCTGCTGAAATACATCAGCAACAAGTTAAACTACGAGCCCAACCAGTATGTGCTGGATGCGCCCGATGAAGATCTGATCATGGCCGAGATCCTGCTGGAAATGGAACAGCTGATCTTCTCGCCCGGAAAAACCAAGATCCTGGCGCTGCGAAGCAACGGCGACCACGCCAATGATGTGGCCCGCATGGAAGGCACCAACCAGTTGCTGAAGAAATTCATCCGCGAGCTGCTGCTGCATTTCAACCTGCCTTTCGAGAACAATCCTTCCACGCCCTCGCTGAAGGAAGTAATGTCGAAAACGGCAGAGAAATTCGAGGAGATCATCGGCATCAGCCTGTCGGATATCGACCTGGAACGGTCGGTAAAATCCTTTACCGACAGCCTGTACTGCGGGTTTGAAAAAGAAAAACTGGACCTTGGGAAAAAGCTCCAGGGAGATCTTACCCGGCGCATCATCCAGGCCGTAAACGACGAGGAAAAGAGTGCTTCGGACCGCATTGCCCTGTTGTATCTGCTCAAGGAAAAAAGCGGATTCAAAACCAGCCTGAACCAGTTGCTGGGTAGCTTCGAAGGAGAACTGGAAAAACTCGACGACCGTGAAGCAGAAGCCGTGATTGGCGATTTTCTCTATCATGCCCTTCCTGGACAATGGAACCTGTTGTGGGAGCAGGTGGCTCAGGTTGCCCACAGCACCATCCCCGCAGAAAAAGTCCATAATGAGGTGCGCCGGTTTGTGCTTTTCCTCATTCAACTGATGAACACCACACGGGCCAACGAGCATTATTATCCCTATGTCCATTCCGTGATGCGGTTTTCGGATGCCTTGTTCCTGCAGCAGAATTCTTTCATCAACGAAATGGTCCAACACGGCATCAGTGTGTTCGAGAACTTCGACACCAAAGAGCATGTGATCATCAAAAACAAGATGAAAGACCTGGAATGGATCCCGTCGCTGTTGTCGCGCAGCGGGGTGATCGGCACGGAACAAAATGTGCAGACCCACACCCGAATCGCCACCGACTCGAAGAAACGGGAATTTCCGTTCCACCGCGTGGACCGGCTGGCCGATCCCCAGGAGAAAAAAGAAAAAATGGCGGCTCTGGCCAAAACCAATTCCAACGAATACATCAAGCTGCTGGATACGAGGCCGATGCCATCGTTTTTTGTGAACCGTGTCCGCAACTTTATCGGAAACATGGATGCCGGTGATTACCGTTGCAAGATGTTCAACGGCGGGCTGCTGAACGAGTTGTACGTATTTCACAAAACCTACATGAAATATATGGCCGACAACTTCCGGTTGCTGGAAAAACAGGAAGTGAGCCTGAAAGACGTTCAAAATTTCGTTCCGGACATGATCTGTTTTTACGGCTTCCCCGAGAAGCTGATCTCGTTCCCGCAGGCCGGTTATTTCGATATTCCGGGACCCAACGGGAACATCAAAACCATCATCACACCGTTGCGTAAAGAAGCCGATTATTTCGGGAACATCAAGAAACCCCGTCTGACGGTGATGAATGAAAAGGTGAAGGAAATGGGCGGCGTGCCCATCCACGGATCCCTGTTTGCCGTGGAAGAAGAAGACGGCGCCGTGTTTGTCGTCCAGATCAGTGGTGACAGCGGTGTGGGAAAATCCGAAATGCTGGCCGCCATGATGCTGAAATGGATGAAACAAAACCTCACCGGCGTCCGGTCGCTGAAGATGATCGCCGGCGATATGCTGCACCTCTTCCCCGATGCCGAAGGCAACCTTTACGGGATCGGCACCGAAGAAGGTGACTTCAGTCGTGTGACCGACTTCGACCCGGATTACATCAAATACTATTATACCTTGTTTGAAAGTGCTTCCGACTCAAATGTGGAAGACCTGAACTCGCGCAGCACCATCAGCGGTCTTTGCGATGTTTCGATGCCTTTCAAGATCGACATCATGCTTACCGCCAGCAACTTTGCCCGTGAAGAAGCCGGGATCACCCGTTACGAAAATCCGGAAAACTTCATCCTGTACCGTAACTCGCACGGCGAGCGGAAAGAGAAAGCCACCAGCGGTGACAATCCCAATTTCCAGCGGACCCTGTTGCGCTATACCGGAGACAAGAACATAGTGGAAGTCATCGACCAGCACGGGGCGTATATCGACGATGTCCTCGACTGGGAATACGATGCTTATAGCCACCGGTTCTATCTGTGCTCTTCCTACAAGATGATCGAACTCATCAACCTGGAAGAGATCGTGGACAAGATCTTTGTGGGCAAAACCCTCACGGAAGAAGACAAGACGTGGACCATCCGGAAAGTGTCGTTCGACATCATCAAAAACCGCTTTGTGGCTACGTTGTCCGAAGGGGAAGAAGAAAATGAGGAGAACGAAAAACAACGGCTTATCGACCGTAACCTCTTCAACACCCTGTTCGACTCGCTGGCCAGTACGCCATCGGGACAGCCCTTCGTGGCCGAGGTTGGTGAATTCGAAAGCAAGAAACACATGATCGAGGTGTTGAAAAATGCGTCGGGAAAGAAGATCCAGCTGGGCATTCTTTCCACCGACCTGGGTCGCAAAGGCAAGGAGATCACCGGACCGCAGATCGCGGCGGAAGACATGCGGCGTCTGATCCGCGAAGTCCGCAATGCCCGTCCCGACATCAACGAAAACAAAAACAAGGTCAAGAGCCTGATCCGTCAGACCTATGCGGCTGCTTTCGGAAACCGGGGCGGCAACGCCGAGATCGACCGTTACAACTTCTGGTTGTGGCAGATGGAAGAGATGAAGAAAGCGCCGTTGTACCGGATCGACAAACCCGGGGTGCCCATCGACCTTTCGCGGATGAAAACGCGGATCCCGGTTAGTCAGAAATTCCAACCCCTGCTGGTGACGCCCAATTTGAACCGGGAGATCTCGGGCATGAGCGAAACCCACGAGCAGCTGATGCACCTGCCGCATATGGAGGTGCTGGTGAATACTTTCCAGCAATACGCCGGCCAGGTGTTTGTCGCCGGCAACTACGGCCAGGAGACGGTGGTGAACAACATCATCCTGCAGTTGGTGCTGATGAACGGCAACATTCTGCCCCAGGACCTCACCCAGGGTGTGTTGATGCACAAACTCGACCGCGAAACGCTGGCGGCCGCCAAATCCGTGGCCCTGGAAATTCTGAAGAAGAAAGAGAAATAACTCTTTTCAGAAGCTTCATAAGACAACAAAAGCAGGATCATGGATCCTGCTTTTGTGTTTTACATTAAATCTTTTTCACTGCAATGGTTTCTATTTCCACGAGGGCGCCCAGGGGAAGGTCTTTCACCGCAAAGGCCGCACGCGCCGGCGGGTTTTGAAGATAGTATCGGCCATAAATTTCATTCATGGCGGCAAAATTGGAGATATCGCTTAACAGGCAGGTCGATTTCACCACATCGGAAAAATAATAACCCGCCTCGTCCAGAATCGCCCGGATGTTTTCCATCACCTGCCGGGTTTGTTCCCTGATCCCGCCCTCGACAAGCGATCCCGTTTCCGGATCAAGGGCAACCTGTCCCGAAATAAAGAGCATCCCGTTCACCTCTACAGCCTGACTGTAAGGCCCCACGGCAGCAGGTGCTTTTTTTGTGTAGATGACCTTTTTCATGTTGAATTGTTTTTCTCAAAATTATAAAATTTCAAGACCAACTGCAACGCCTTAAAAACCTATTTTAACGGAGCCACGAAAGGTCCACGTTTTAGTTTCGTATCTTTGCCCCCTATCTTTTACAACGCATGCCCGACTACCTCAGCCACGAAATTCAAATCGGAAATCTCCTTCTGGGCGGACGCCATCCTGTCCGGATCCAAAGTATGACGAACACGCCCACCCTGGATACGCAAGCCACCGTGGAGCAGGTGATCCGGCTGGTCGAAGCGGGTAGTGAGCTGGTCCGCATCACGGCCGCCAACCGCCGCGAAGCCGAAAACCTGGCCCGCATCAAAGCCGCCTTGCGACAACGAGGCATTACCATTCCGTTGATCGCAGACATCCATTTTCAACCCGAAGCGGCGGAAATAGCCGCACAGATCGTGGAAAAAGTGCGCATCAACCCGGGTAACTACGCGGGATCTCATCATCAAAATAAAAAGTACACGGAACAACAATACCGGGACGAGCTGGGACAAGCCGAGGAAAAGCTGCTGCCCCTGCTGGAAATCTGCAAAAGGCATGAAACGGCACTCAGGATCGGTATCAACCACGGCTCCCTTTCGGACCGGATCCTGTTCCGCTACGGCAATACGCCCGAAGGCATGGTGGCTGCCGCCATGGAATTCACGGAAATCTGTCACCAGGCAGCATTTGAAAAGCTGGTGATCTCGTTAAAAGCCAGCCATGTGCCCACCATGATCGCCGCCAACAAATTATTGATCGAACGCTTTCAGGAAGCGGATTATCATGATATTATCCACCTGGGTGTGACGGAAGCAGGAAACGGAGAGGAGGCCCGGATCAAGTCAGCTGCCGGCATCGGCAGTCTGCTCGCAGCCGGCATCGGCGATACCCTCCGCGTCTCGCTGACCGAAGCTCCCGAAAGGGAAATTCCCTTTGCCAAAAAACTGGTCACCATTTACGGAAGAGGTCATCAAACTTACACGGATCCGCTTTCGGCAGGGCATCAAATCCTGAAACTTTCGTACGACAACCTCCCTCAGGAAGAACTGATGATACGCGCTGCCGCGGACGCTGCCGGGCACCTTTCGTATCATCATATCAAAGACATACGACTTGAAAACGGAACGGCAAGTACACCTGACCGGCTCGAAGAACTTTCGTTGGAAATCCTTCAGGCCCTGGGAATCCGTTATTCCAAAACCGAATTCGTGGCCTGTCCTTCCTGCGGCAGGACGCTTTTCGATATCGAATCGGTACTGGAAAAAGTAAAAGCCCGCCTGGGAGACAGACAGGGTCTGAAAATCGCCGTCATGGGCTGCATAGTGAACGGCCCCGGCGAAATTGCGGATGCTGATTTTGGACTGATGGGGGCCGGATCTGGAAAAGTAACCGTTTACAAAGGATCGGAACCGGTGCTAAAAAATCTGACACTGGATGAAGCGGTACTCCGGCTGGAACAACTCATCGACCCGGGATCTTCATCGCGCGAAAGCGAAAAATTTTCGTAAAACAAACAATATCTTGTTTCACAAGGAGTTTGTATTTTTGAAGAAAATCTGAACAACGTGGAATTCTACTCCAAGAAAACGCGGTGGAAGGTCTTTTTGGCCATCCTGGGGATTCTGATCATCGCCGCGTCTTTGTTTTTTACCAACCAGCTGGTAAACGAGTTCGCCAAAAACGAGCGGGACAATGTGAAGCTGTGGGCCCGAACCGTGCACCGCAAAGTCAGGCTGGTGAAATATACCGACATGTTGTTTAAACAGCTGCGTGAGTCCGAGAAACAAAAGGTGGAGCTGCTGGCGGATGTCTACAAGCGCTTGCTCAACAAAAAAGGATTGCTCAGTGACAGCAACACCCAGGACCTTAATTTTTACCTCAAGATCCTGGATCAAAACGACAACATTCCCGTGGTGCTGGTGGATCCCAGCGGAAAGATCACCGGTTCCCGGAATTTGTATCCAGACGAAGACTCCGTAAAATACTTCCGGGGAAAAATCAAACAGTCGTTTTCCGTTTATCCGCCGTTTAATATTCCAATGCTGGATATCAAGGTTTATTATCGTAATTCATTATTTTACAATCAACTGCAAAGTGTTCTTCATGATTTTGTTTCCACGTTCATGACAGAAGTCGCAGCGAATTCTGCCAGTGTGCCGGTGATCATCACCGACAGTACCAAACGGCAGATCATCACCTTCGGAAATCTCAATACGGCCCGCATGGGCGATCCGGTGTATGCCGCGAAAACGCTGAAAGAAATGAAAGCGCAAAACCCGCCCATCGAGATCAGCTTTTCGGATATCGGAAGGGTGTACATCTTTTACAAAAGCTCGGAGCTGCTGACCAAAATGAAATGGTTTCCCCTGGTCCAGATCCTGGTGATCGGTTTTTTCCTGATGATCGCCTATTTGCTGTTCAGCGCTTCGCGTCGATCGGAACAAAACCAGGTCTGGGTCGGCATGGCCAAGGAAACCGCACACCAGATCGGCACCCCGTTGTCGTCGATCCTGGCCTGGGCGGAACTGATGAAAATGGACAGGAACAATGTGGATCAGGCTTCCGAGGAGATCACCAAAGATGTCCGCCGGCTGGAAGTCATCACGGAGCGGTTTTCGAAAATCGGATCTACCCCAAATCTGGATGAAGAAAATCTCACCCGGATCCTTTACGAGACCATCGAATACCTGCAGCCACGAACTCCCAGTAAAGTCAAATACCAGCTTACCTTCCCAAAAGAACGGGAGATCATCCTGCCGGTCAATGCCTCACTCTTCAGCTGGGTGATGGAAAATCTGATCAAAAATGCCATCGATGCCATGAGTGGCAAGGGCACCATCACCATCGACCTGCTGGAAGAAAACAAACATGTCATTGTGGATGTGACCGACACAGGAAAAGGGGTTTCCGTTTCTGCACAAAAATCCATTTTTAATCCCGGCTACACCAGCAAAAAACGCGGCTGGGGCCTGGGCCTTACCCTGGCCAAACGGATCATTCAGGAATATCACAATGGAAAAATTTTTATTAAAAACACTTCGTCGAAAGGAACCACGTTCCGCATCATTCTAAAGAAAGATATCTAATTGTATGGCAGGAATTTATATTCACATTCCTTTTTGCAGGCAAAAATGCTACTACTGCAATTTCTACGTGTTGGCGTCCAATAAATTTAAAGATCAATATACCGATGCGCTGTTGCGCGAAATGGAACTGAGAAAAGATTATCTGGAAAACGAACGCGTCGATACCATTTATTTCGGTGGAGGTACACCATCGTCGTTACCCGTTGAAGAGATTGTCCTCATATTGGAAAGGATTCACAAATTATTTGATGTAAATCCGGAAGCAGAAATTACGCTGGAAGCCAATCCCGAAGATTTAATACCGGAATATTTGCAAACACTGAAGCAAAACACACCGGTCAACCGATTCAGTATCGGCATTCAAAGTTTCTTTGATGATGATTTGGAATATCTGCACCGCAACCATGACGGAGCGAAAGCACGCCTTGTGTTGGAAAATGCCAAGAAAGCAGGTTTCCATAATCTGAACATGGATTTGATTTACGGAATTCCAACCCTGACAGAAGAAAAATGGAGAAAAAACCTGGAGATTTTCTTTGGTTACGAAATACCGCATCTTTCTTCTTATGCGTTAACCGTTGAGCCTAAAACCACACTGGAAGTGCTTATCAATCAAGAAAAAAGAAAAAATACCGACGAGTATCAGCAAGCCAATCATTTTGAAATCCTGCTGGAAGAAACCAAAAACCATGGATATGTTCATTATGAAATATCCAATTTTGCCCTTCCGGGAAATTATTCCAAACACAATTCCATTTACTGGCTGGGTGGAAATTATCTGGGACTGGGACCTTCGGCACATTCTTTTAATGGAACGTCACGCCAGTGGAATGTGAAAAACATGAAACAATATACCGAATCAGATACCGTGGACAAAATAGTGCTGGAAAAGGAAATTCTTACACCGGAACAGCGCTATAATGAATATGTGATGACTTCGTTGAGAACTCAGTGGGGTTGCGACCTGGAACATATACGAAATGGATTGGGAGAAAAA
>JBJKPL010000082.1:0-2675 GCA_046706345.1 Candidatus Sulfidibacterium sp. | reverse complement strand
TTTTTCGTCTTTATCCATCAAAACCGTCGGATCCGCCCTGCGGCCGAGCAGCAAGGCCAAAGCGCCCAGCAGGATGGATTTTCCCGCTCCCGTTTCCCCGGTGATCACGGTGAAACCGGATCTGAAATCCACTTCCATCCGGTCGATGAGCGTATAGTTTTTTATGGAAAGATGCGATAACATAGGTCAAGAAGCGTTTTTTCTTCGGACAAATTTACACAAAAGGGCACACGAAATGATGGATGAAAAAGATTCACGCAAGCAAAAAAGAAACGCCTCAGCCCTCAAAGGCCTTTACTTCAAACACCCCGTTTTCGAAGACGCCGTAGCTGAAATGCGAAAGCCAGTCGCCCAGGACCACCAGGTGGGCTTTTTCATTTACAGGCATGAGCAAAGGGATGTGGCGGTGACCGAACACGAAGAAATCCACTTCGGGATGTTCGCCCGATTTCTTAAGGGCATATTGGTACAGGATCTCCTTGTCTTTTTCAAAACGATCCTCCTGCGAAATGGCATAGTTGATCTTGGCCAGCCGGCTGCGCCGGGAAAAATAATTTCCCATGGCGGCTCCCAGATCGGGATGCAGCCAACTGAACAGCCACTGATTGGGACGGAATTCAAAGACCCGTTTCAGGAACTTATAGCTGCGGTCCCCCGGTCCCAGCCCATCGCCGTGGGCGAGATAAAACACTTTTCCATACATCTCGCGGATGACGGGTTTTCGATAGAGTTTGACGCCAATTTCCTTTTCGAGGTAATCGAAAGCCCAGAGGTCATGGTTTCCGCGGAAAACATGAATGGGAACGCCTGAGTCATGGATCTCGGCCAACTTACCCAGAAAACGAACATAGCCCTTGGGAACCACGGTTTTGTATTCGAACCAGAAATCGAAGATATCCCCCATCAGAAAGATCTCGGCCGCATCTTTCCAGGCCATGTCCAGCCATTGCACGAGGAATCTTTCCCGTTCCAGACTGGAGTCATGGTCCGGAATTCCCAAATGAAAATCCGAAATAAAATAAACTTTATCCTTTCCCAACGGTCATGATTTTTTCGACAATACTGCCGTTTGCTACAGTTTCAGTATCAAGTCCTTGATAATACGGATCAGTTTCGGCGTTACCGCTTTCACTGCCGCCAGCACTTCCTGGTGAGAGATTTCCACGATCTTTCCTTCCACGCCCAGGTCGGAGATCACGGAAACAGCAAAGACTTTCATATCCATATGGCGGGCCACGATGACCTCGGGCACGGTAGACATGCCCACGGCATCCGCACCGAGGATGCGCATGTAACGATATTCCGCCGGCGTCTCGTACGTCGGGCCGGTGGAACCGGCATAGACGCCTTTCTGATAGTGAATGCCCAGGGCCTGGGCCACTTTTTCGGCTTTCCGGAGCAATTCCTTGTCGTAAGCCTGGCTCATGTCCACAAACCGCGGGCCCATTTCCTCGAAATTTTTTCCCAGCAACGGGTTTGGCATCAGGTTGATGTGGTCAGAAATAAACATGATGTCTCCCACACTGAAGTTGGGGTTTACACCGCCGCTGGCATTGGAAACAAACAGGTATTCAATGCCCAGGTTTTTGAAAACCCTGACCGGAAAGGTGACTTCGGTCATGTTATATCCTTCATAAAAATGAAAGCGTCCCTGCATGGCCACCACTTCGACCCCGCTGAGGGTACCGAAAATCAGTTGGCCGTTATGGCCTTTGATGGTGGAAACCGGAAAGTTGGGAATGTCGTGATAGGGAATTTTTTCGCTTACGGTAATCTCCTCGGCCAGGTCTCCCAGCCCGGAGCCCAGAATAATGGCAACCTTTGGCTGGATGCTGGTTTTTCTTCTGATAAATTCAACGCTTTCTTTGATTTTTTCTAACATAATTGAGAATTTGGTCATTAAACTGTTCGCCGTCCCGTCCGTGAAATTTCACTTCGACCGGGAGGAAAAACACGGGCAAATCTTTAAGTATGCGAAGATAGGGAGAATTTATCAATCTCATGGCATCCTTTTCCGTGGTGATGATGGCCTTGTTCCTGGTGAATTGATCCTGGAAGGTTTTGGCAACCAATTCGACGTCTTTCCGGGTATAATTATGATGATCGGGGAAATCCAGGGAGATCAGTTCCCGGCAGCGATAACGAAGGTAATCCTTTAATGGATAAGGATTTGCAACCCCCGAAAAGAGGATGATCACCGAGTATTTCTCGTCGAAGCTTTGCTTCTCAAAAGTCTGTAGCGAAACCAGTTTTTCATAGTGTAAATAAGAAAAATACACCTTTTTATAACCGAAAACTCTTACTTTTTTCTGAATGTCTTTCCGGACGATGGGGGAAAGCATGCTTTCCGTCTTTGAAACGATGATGGCGTCGGCTCTTTTGGCTGCAGATCTCACATCCCGGAGTCCTCCGGCAGGCCAAAGGTAGTCATCCACAAAGAGTTTCCGGTAGTCCGTCAGCAAAATGGAAAACCCGGGTTTGACAAACCGGTGTTGCATGGCATCATCCAGCAGGATCACTTCCAGTTCAGGGTCTTCTTTCATCAGGTTTTCGATGCCTTCGCGACGATTTTCATCCACTGCAAGCCGGATGTGTTTTCCGAATTTATTCATAAATTGCTTGGGTTCGTCGCCGATCTGGTCCGCATCCGATTCCGGACCGGCCTTGAAATACCC
>JBJKPL010000081.1:0-6842 GCA_046706345.1 Candidatus Sulfidibacterium sp. | reverse complement strand
GTGCTTCTGCACCGCTTCGCTGAAAGAACAAAAAATGATATCATGTTTTTTCAGTGTATCCTGAAAAGTTGTTTTCACAGAGACACTGTCGATGACGGCATCCACGGCCACCCCTGCCAGTTGTTTTTGCTCCTCGAGGGAGATCCCCAGCTTGTCGAAGGTTTGCAGCAGCTCCGGATCCACTTCATCAAGGCTTTTCAGCTGCTTTTTTTTCTTGGGAGCCGAATAATAAATAATATCCTGAAAATTGATGGGCGGATGATGCACATGAGCCCAGGTAGGCTCTTCCATTGTAAGCCAGTGCCGGTATGCCTTCAAACGAAACTCCAACAGCCATTCCGGTTCATTCTTCTTTTCAGAGATATAGCGGATGATGTCTTCCGACAGCCCCCGTGGCGCCTGATCCGAATCAATATTTGTTACAAAACCGTATTTATATTCACCTGATGTGACCTCGTCCAAAGCAATATTTTCCTTCTTCTTGTCACTCATAATTCGTTATTTAGAATAATTTCAAATTAGGCCACAAAAGTACAAAAATTTTAGACGTTCTCCACTTTACAGGATTCTAAATAGTGTCCAAAGAGACGTCCTGAAGATGTCAGCAGGACAGGGGCTAAAACAGCAATTTCAATGTCCGGGGCATTTCATGGATCCGGGAAGCAGGATGCTACTTTTCATTTTTGAGCATCCGGTAAATGGTGGATTTTCCAACGCCCAGTTTTTTGGCCGCTTCCACCACATTTCCACTGTACTTTTCGAGGTAGTAGAAAATGATCTTCTTGTTGAATTCGGCCAGGGTGGTTTCCTGGTCAAAGAAATCGGTCACCAGATGAGTGGAACTGAAATTGATATGCTGTTCGTCGATCAGGTTCCGGTCCGACATCACCACCGCGAGTTCAATAACGGAACGCAGTTCACGGACGTTGCCGGGAAAGGCATATTTCATGAGTTTTTCCTGCGCGGAAGCGGTGAAATTTTTGGATTCCATTCCGTTCTCGCTGGCGAATTCATTGGCAAAATGAGAAGCCAGGATCAGGATGTCATTGCCCCTGGCCCTCAGCGGGGGCAGATTGATGGGAAGTCCCAGCAACCGGTAGTACAGGTCCTGACGGAAGGTTCCCTGCTGAACCAGCTGACCGAGGTCTTTGTTGGAAGCAACGATCAGCCGGGTGTCGACCGGGATCTCTTTGATGCCGCCCAGTCGGCTGATTTCCTTTTCCTGCAATACCCGCAACAGCTTCGCCTGCATATTCATGTCCATATCGGCAATTTCATCGAGGAAGAGGGTTCCCCCCGATGCCTGTTCGAATTTTCCAATCTTCCGGGTATCCGCTCCGGTAAAAGCGCCTTTTTCGTACCCGAAGAGTTCGCTTTCGATCAGAGTATCGGGAATGGCCGAGACATTGATGGCAATAAAGGGCTTTTTCGATCGGGGGGAATTATAGTGGATGGCTTTGGCCACCAACTCTTTGCCTGTCCCGGTCTCACCGGAGATCGAAACTGTAATGTTGGTTTTCAGCGCCCGTTCCATCAGATCAAACACTTTCTTAATGGCAGGACTACTGCCTTTGATGATCTTTCGGAAGGCATACTTCTTTTCCACCTCCTGTTTCAGGTCTTCCAGCTCTCTGTTCAGCTCCTTGTGTTCACGAATTTTATTCACGGCATTCCAGAGCCGGTCTTTGGTGTCCTGATCTTTCACAAAATAATCATAAGCCCCGGCCCGCAACAGGTCGATGGCGGTTTTCACATCCTCCTGACCCGAAACAATGATCACCGGCAGGTCGGGATAATCGGCTTTTATCCTCTGCAAACATTGCTTTCCGGAGAGATCCGGCAGCATATAGTCCAAAGAGATCAGGTCGGGTTTTTGGTACAGGTTTTCGAGACAATCTTTTCCGGTCCGGAATAATACTACTTCGTTGGTCGGGTTTAAAGATAAGTGATGTTTGAGCACTTCACCGTAAACGGTATCATCTTCGACCACGAAAATTTTTAACGTACTCATAAACTATCCTTTAGATAATAATTGGTGTTCTTAGGACTAAAAATATAAAATTTTTTTCAATCTTAGAAAATTAAGCAAAAAAATTAAACCGGTCTCAAATTGGGAATCTATTCTCAAAAACCCGCATTTTTCCCCAATTATTCTCTAAGGCTGACGTTTCCGCTTACTCATTGAAATCTGAAGTGTGTTTCCAATTTCAGCCCATCGTTGAACAGGAGTGCGTGAGAAAAAGTGTACATATTAAGAAAAAACCGAAACGGTTACAGCAGGCGGTGGGTATTATCACAAAACGGACCTTCCTTGCTGTGTTTACACATGCACCACTTGACAAAGGTTTGCTTTTCGAGGACCACTTTTACAGGACGAAAGGAAGTCCCCACATGGGATTTATCACAAAATGGCTGATTTTTGCTGCGGCCGCAGGCGCACCATAAATAGGTGCCCGGTTCCATGACCATCTTCATTGAATGCTTGTCGACAATAACAGGTTCTTCCATAGATGAGATCAGATTTGTTTTGGGTCGAAAATAAAAAAAATACCGGCAACCTGTATACAGGTTGCCGGTATGGGATGTGTGAAAAAAATCTATTCTGCTCGTTTAAACACGATGGAAGTGACCGTTACGTCATCGCCGCCCATATTGATCGTCAGACCATAGGGGCGTTTGTCGCTGATGTTGATCTGGGCATTGCCGGCTTTGCCGGTGAGTTGTTGCCAGATGGTCACGGCCTGATGCACACCGGTACAGCCTGTGGGATGTCCCCATCCGATCAGTCCGCCGGTGGTATTGAACGGCAGGTCTGAATTCCGGGATGTTTTGCCTGCATCGACATAATCGGCACCTTCGCCTTTGGCAGCCAACCCGAGGGCTTCCACCGCCAGAATCCCGGCAATGGAGAAGCAATCGTGGGTTTCGATGGTACCCACCTGATCGATGGTGATACCGGCATTTTTCATGGCTTCATGGGCTGCAAATTTGATGGTTTCCAATTCCGTCAGATCGGTGGGAAGGGAGGTGATGTCGCGGACGGCATGACCGAAACCCATCACTTCCACCGCATCTTTTTTATCGATACCGATCCTTTTCAAACCCTCTTCCGAGCATATGGCAATGGCCGACGCCCCGTCGGAAACCTTGGAGCAATCCAGCACCGTCAGATGATCCACAAAAGATTTCCCGTTGGGTTGCATCTTCAGGGCGGTTCCATAAGGATCGGGGTTGGTGTTGTGATATTCCTGTGCCGTCGGGTCGAGCCGGGCATTTTCGATGGCGTTGGCGTACCAGCGGGCCATCCCTTTGCGGCTTCTCTCATAGCCGTACTTTTCATAATAGGCACCGGCACGGTCGCTGAACTGCCCCGGGAAAAAGTAAGCATGTCCTGCTTTCCGGTTCTGGAACCATCCGGCCAACGCCAGGATATCGGCACCGTAAATGGCCTTGACGGTATTTTGTACTTCAAAGCCCAGCGAAAGGTTCACATCGGCGGTTTCGGCCAGGATATTCCTAATGCCTGTCACCAGGGAAAGTCCGCCGGAGGCGCAAGCGCCTTCCACGCGCACGGCCGGCTTCATGGCCAGCCCCTTGTCGATCATCGGCAAAAAGCCATCCAGGTGTCCCTGGCGGTTGAAACGGCTGGCCATAAAATTCCCGATTACCGACTCGTCGACATTTGCGGCGCCGCCAATCTGGTTCAATACACCCTGTCCGGCTTCCTTAATGTAATGCTCGATGCCGGGACGGGGTTTTCTGGGATTAAATTCTCGTCTGCCGGTACCCAGCGAAATGGTGTTGTAACCGGCGGTCATATATACTTTTCTTCTTAATTTCTTCATGATTCCGTATGTTATTCAAAAAAGTGATTGATCGGTCCGTAAGCATGGTAAAACCCGGTGAGCATCACCGTATTTACATCGTCCGCATTCGTGGCAACGTTGTCTGCCACCAGTTTTTCCCCGATTTCTTTGGAACGCTTTCCATACCGGATGGCCATCACGGCACCCAATGAATCGAGAGATTTCAGGTCTGCATAAAATTTCGTCAATACCTCGTCCTTATTTTTCATCCTAAGAACGGATTTCCACGGCACAGCCGATTCTGGAAGATCGCCCAGCATCTCGTCACATTCGTCTTTGAATTTCTCGATCTCTACATATTCCTGCTTGTGGACATCCCAGACAGCCACCGGTTGTCCGCCTTTGTATTTAAGGAATCCGTCTTTCTGGGCGCCCGTTGAATACTGACCGCCTTTCACCCCCTGCTCCATAAATTTATCCAGCAGGTCACTCTGCAGGGTTTCGTCCTCCACAAATGGATCCATCACATTTAAAATAAACTGCATCACATCGATGCCCACGTAATCCATCAGTTGGAAAATGCCCATGGGCCGCACCAGGTAATCCTGGGTTACTTTATTGACCATGTAAATGGCTTTGTAAAGCGGCATTTTTTTGCCCTGGGCCAGCGCCTCGGCTTCTTTGATGCCATGCAGGCCGTCGCGCATAAAGTGGCCGTTGCCAATGAAACCGGCAAAGTCGTTGGAAGGAACCACCACCTTTTTCAGGTTTTTGGCATATTGAAGGGCAAAGTCAACCACCTCTTGCCGGGTGCTGTGGGTTTGGATCAGTTCCACCAGCTTCTGAACGGCCGGCGGGTTGTAGAAATGGAAACCGATCACTTTGCCTTCCAGACCGGCTTCTTCGTCGATCAGATGGATCGGGACGGAAGACGTGTTGGTAAAAAACCAAACATCATTGGGATTGTTTTGTTTGATCCCGCCCAGCAGCTTCACTTTCAAAGCCCGGTTTTCGTTGACAGCCTCGAAAACCAGACGGGCTTTGTTGGCAGCTTCCATCGCGGTAACGGGATGAACGATATTCAGCACATCGTTGATATAAGCATCGATAATGTCGTAATTTTCGATGAGATCATCGCGGTCGGCGTACATCTGGCGGAGCCAGACGGTTTTTTTCTCGGCAATTTTGCGTACCTGAACCCGAAGATAGCCCATCAGACCTGCCAGGCCTTCATCCGAAACATCAATGGCATTCAGGACAAAAGTCTTGCCTTTGTTTTCAGGTTGCAGCGCCCGGTCGGCCATCTCTACGGCTGTCAGCAGCAGGATGCCGCTGCCCATTTTTCCGGCAGCCCCCAAAACCGCAACGTTCTGTAATCTTTCGTCGTAAGTCATAGTTGAATAAATTTTTTATTGAATGATTTCTTTAACAGTCGAGGTATTGCTACCAGTTTGGCTTTCTCTTCTCCAAAAAGGCTGACATGCCTTCACGGCCTTCGCTGTTTTCACCAAACAGCGAGCCGAATTCTGCTGCTTCGAGGGCAGAACCTTCGTCCAGTCTCATTTCATAGCCTTTGCGCACCACGCGCTTCAGTTTCCTGACTGCCTGAGGTCCTTTGGAAAGGATGTTTTTTGCGATGGCCATACTGGTTTCCATCAGGGCTTCCGGTTCCACCACCTTTTGCACCAGACCGATGCGCAAGGCTTCATCGGCGGGGATCATTTCCGCCGTCATCAAAAGATACAGCGCCGTGCCCAGGTTTGTAAGGCGAGAGAGACGCTGTGTTCCGGCATAACCCGGGATCAGGCCGAGGTTGACTTCCGGCTGGCCGAATTTGGCCTTGCTGCTGGCAATACGGAAATCGCAGGCCATGGTCAGCTCCATACCGCCACCCAGGGCAAAACCGTTCACCACGGCAATCACCGGGATGTCCAATTCTTCCAAACTCCGGAAGGTGTTTTGTCCCAGCTGGGAAAAGGATTTGCCCTCTTCCTGGTTTTTGTTTACCATTTCAGCAATATCGGCGCCGGCCACAAAGGCTTTCCCCGAGCCCGTGATCATCATCAGGTGAACCGCAGGGTCTTTTTTTACGGAAGCCACCACCTCATCAAGCTCATGAAAAAACCGGGTATTCAGCGCGTTCATCGCTTCGGGCCTGCTGATGGTCACCAACAGAATGCCCTCCTCAAATTTTGTTTCTAATACCTTGTCCATTGAAAATTTTTTGATGTTCAAAATTAGTAATTATTCGACAAAAAATCCTTATCGCAACCCTTTTCGGTGAAGTGGTTGTTTTAAATTATGTTAAATGAACTCCACTGTTCCGCAAACCGGAGGCACACAAAATCATGGTTTCACACGGATGGGATTGTTCTTTATCTTTGCAGCCTTGATTTGTGAGCGTGAAGGCGAGTGAATTTTTAAAATATTTCCGCGATCACCCCCGGTTTCAGGAGTTGGAAAATCTTCTGGAAAGCGGATCGGAACATCTGTACCTGAAGGGAATTGTTGGCTCTGCCACTGCCCTGGCACTGGCCACCGTTTTTGAGAAAGCCGGAAAACAGCAGCATCTGGTGGTCATCCCCGACAAAGAACAAGCCGCCTATTTTTTCAACGATCTGGAAACTCTACTGGAGGACGGGACGTTGGATCTCGACCAGAAAAGAGTGCTTTTCTACCCCACCACTTACAAGCGGCCTTACGAACCTGAGAAACTGGATAAAGCCTACGAGCTTTCAAGGACAGAAGTGTTGAAACGGTTCATGAATGATGACCGCAAAACACTGGTGGTCACCTACCCGGAGGCGCTGTCGGAAAAAGTCATCACGAAAAAATTTCTGAACAAAAACATCATGAAACTCCACAAGGGCGAGGAGGTTTCCATGGATTTCCTCACCGATTTCCTGACGGAGTTTAATTTCGAAGTGGTGGATTTTGTCGCCGAGCCGGGACAGTTTGCCATCCGGGGCGGGATTGTGGACGTTTTTTCTTTTTCCAACGGACAGCCTTACCGCATTGAGTTTTTCGGCGACACGG
>JBJKPL010000080.1:0-7044 GCA_046706345.1 Candidatus Sulfidibacterium sp. | reverse complement strand
ATGATAGAAAGCAGTATGTATGGAAAAAGAAAAAGAGGATTTATAAATATCCCAATCAAGGTAAGGACAGTGGCAAGAGAGAGAAGTGGTGCAATGGACAACCATTTGGGAGGTTGTAAAGATTCTTCCTGAAACAGCGATTGAATATAATAACCCGCTTCGTCTTTGAGTTTATACAATTGGGATTGGGTAGAAGATCTGAACTCCGGGTTTTTCATGATCAGATCAATCAACTCTTCCTGTTGCTTCAGATGGCTGGTTCCTTTGGGGAGGTTTTTCAGCTTGTCATAGAGAAATTGTTGTCCCACAGATGAATAAGTTCTGTCGAGATAAGTAAACAACTCTTCAAAATCCAGATCGTTGCAAGTTTTGTCTGATAGAATCTGGAAGCTCCCGGTGTGGTCTTTGTTCCTGAAATACCTTTCAATTTTCTCAAAATCGAAATCATCATTTTTAAGTTGTCAGAAGCTTTTGATTAATTCTTTGCGTTTTGTTTTCTTGTGGTGGCCTGCTAGTTTAAAAGAGATCCATAAATTATTCATCGAATTGAATTGATTTTTATGCATGCGAAGTTATAAAATTCCCGGGGAAAAACCGGGCATAGTCAGGAAAGGAGAAACTAACAAATTTCATTGAAATGTTGTTTATTAAAGAAATATTTTTACCTTTGCACCCCGATTTGATAGCATTTTGAAATAAAGCAATTGAATCAGACATAGTTATAAAGGAACCTGATAAGGTAAAACAATATAGGTTTCAACGATGGGAAGTTTCTTCAGAAAAGCCCACCGACGTTTTAAGACACCGCCTTATCATAATTCCTTAAATTTTTTGTAAAAGTAATTGCGCGTGTCATTTAAATTTGTACTTTTTCGCCTCCTTAAAACAGGGGTTTATAGATAGATTAATAAATAATAGGATATGCCGACAATACAACAGTTAGTAAGAAAAGGTCGCAAGAAACTGGTTGACAAAAGTAAGTCACCGGCATTGGATTCATGTCCGCAACGTCGTGGTGTTTGTGTAAGGGTTTACACAACGACACCTAAAAAGCCAAACTCCGCCATGCGTAAAGTGGCCAGGGTACGGTTAACGAACGGAAAAGAAGTGAACGCTTATATTCCGGGAGAAGGACATAATCTTCAGGAACACTCCATCGTAATGATCAGAGGAGGTCGTGTGAAGGACCTTCCCGGTGTTCGTTATCATATCATCCGGGGTGCACTCGATACTTCAGGTGTGGACGGACGTACACAACGCAGGTCGAAATACGGAACCAAACGTCCCAAGAAAAAATAAAAAGTAAAGCATTTTAACCTCTCGGTATCATGAGAAAGACAAAACCAAAAAAACGGATTATTCTTCCGGATCCAAAATATAATGATGTGTTGGTTACGAAATTTGTAAACAACATCATGTTGAGCGGCAAGAAAAGCGTTGCTTTCAGCATTTTTTATGACGCGATGGATATCGTTTCCTCTAAAGTAGGAGAAGAAGAAAATGCACTGGATGTTTGGAAAAAGGCGTTGGCCAATGTAACTCCTTCCGTCGAAGTTAGGAGTCGTCGTATTGGCGGGGCTACTTTCCAGATCCCTTCCGAAATTCCGGCAGGACGGAAACAATCCATCGGCATGAAGAACCTCATCAATTTCTCCCGCAAACGCCATGAAAAAAGCATGGGCGAAAAACTGGCAGGCGAAATTCTGGCCGCTTATAAAGAAGAAGGTGCCGCCTACAAAAAGAAAGAAGATACGCACCGTATGGCAGAAGCTAATAAAGCATTTTCACACTTTAGATTTTAATGATCACTAAACAAGCTATTAAGGACTACGAATAAAGATGGCAGTACAGGATAACAATAACAGATTGAGTCTGACCCGGAACATTGGGATCATGGCTCATATTGACGCGGGCAAGACGACCACGACCGAGCGGATTCTTTTCTACACGGGAAAGAATTACAAGATCGGCGAGGTACATGAGGGTGCTGCTACTATGGACTGGATGGTTCAGGAACAGGAGCGTGGTATTACCATTACTTCCGCTGCAACCACCGTTTATTGGGAGCTATTTGGAAAAAAACATAAGATTAACATCATAGATACCCCCGGGCACGTCGACTTTACGGTTGAGGTAGAACGTTCGCTCAGGGTCCTCGACGGCGCTGTGGCCTTATTTTGTGCAGTTGGTGGTGTAGAACCCCAGTCTGAGTCAGTATGGCGTCTGGCCGATAAATATAAAGTACCCCGCATCAGTTTCGTGAACAAGATGGACCGTTCCGGCGCCGACTTTTTTGGCGTGGTGGACCAGATCAAAGATCGTCTGGGTGCCAACCCGGTGTTGATCCAGGTTCCCATCGGTTCGGAAGAGAACTTCCGCGGCGTGGTAGACCTCGTTAAGAACAAAGCCTTTATCTGGGATGATTCGACGCAGGGTACCAAGATCGTGGAAATTCCCATTCCCGACGATATGAAAGATACCGTGTATGATTACCGGATGAAGCTCATCGAAGGGGTGGCTGAAGAAAGTGACGAGTTGCTGGAGAAATTCATGGAGGATCCCGATTCCATCACCGAAGAGGAAATGATGACGGTGATCCGTCGGGCTACCCTCGACATGAAGATCACCCCTGTGATGTGCGGTTCCGCCTTCAAGAACAAGGGCGTTCAGATGCTGCTCAACGCCATCATTGAGTTCCTGCCCAGTCCGCTGGACATCGATGCCGTGAACGGTATGAACCCCAAAACCGACAAAGAAGAAAAACGCCACCCCAATCCCGATGATCATTTTTCAGCTCTGGCTTTCAAAATTGCTACCGATCCTTATGTAGGAAGACTTTGTTTCTTCCGTGTATATTCGGGCACCTTGTCCGCCGGCTCTTATGTGTTGAATGTGAACACCGGTAAAAAAGAACGGATCAGCCGGATCATGCAGATGCATGCCAACCAGCAGAATCCGCTGGATAAGATCGAGGCCGGTGATATCGGCGCTGCGGTAGGTTTTAAGACCATCCGTACCGGCGATACCCTGACCGATGAAAAATTCCCCGTGATCCTCGAATCCATGACCTTCCCGGCACCGGTGATCAGCATCTCCATCGAACCCAAAACACAGGGTGATATGGACCGTATGAGCGTGGCACTGGGTAAGCTGGCTGAAGAAGATCCGACGTTCAAAGTGAACACGGATCCGGATTCAGGACAGACCATTATTTCCGGTATGGGTGAATTGCACTTGGATATCCTGGTGGATCGTCTGAAACGGGAATTCAAGGTGGAATGCAACGTTGGTCAACCGCAGGTTTCTTATAAGGAAGCCATCACCGGTACCGCACAACATAAAGAAGTTTACAAAAAACAGACAGGGGGTCGTGGTAAGTTTGCTGATATTCAGTTTGAACTGGGCCCGGCTGAAGGAAACGAAAACGGTTTGGAATTCGTCGACGAAGTGAAGGGTGGAAATATTCCAAGAGAGTTCATCCCGTCTGTGAAGAAAGGATTTGAACTGGCCATGCTGAATGGTGTCCTGGCAGGTTATCCGTTGGAAAGAATGCGCGTTCGTTTGATTGATGGTAGTTTCCATCCCGTGGATTCCGATCAGCTTTCTTTTGAAATGGCTGCCAAGTTAGGATTCAAACATGCTGCACAAAAAGCCAAATCCGTGTTGCTGGAACCCATTATGAAGCTGGAGGTGGTTACCCCAGATGATTACCTGGGCGATGTGACAGGTGATTTGACCCGCCGCCGGGCTATTCTGAAAGACATCACCGCTAAAGTAGGTTTCCAGGTAGTAAAAGCCGAGGTTCCGTTGTCGGAAATGTTTGGCTATGTTACCTCGCTGCGGACCCTGACTTCAGGACGTGCAACTTCAACCATGGAATTCCTAAAGTATTCAGAAGCTCCGGCTTTTATTTCGGAAGAAGTGGTGAAGAAAGTAAAAGGTATTGTTAGTTAAAAACTTTATATAAAGTGAACCAGAGAATAAGAATAAAACTCAAATCTTACGATCATAACCTGGTGGACAAATCCGCTGAAAAGATCGTAAAGACGGTAAAATCGACCGGTGCTGTGGTGAACGGGCCCATTCCGCTGCCGACGCACAAAAAGGTGTACACCGTGAACCGTTCCACTTTTGTGAACAAAAAGTCCAGAGAGCAGTTCGAACTGAGCACCTACAAAAGGTTGATGGATGTTTTTAACTCCACATCAAAAACCATTGATGCGCTGATGAAGCTGGAGTTACCCAGTGGGGTTGAAGTTGAGATCAAAGTTTGATAATTAAGGCTTAAAGAATAAAGCGATGTCAGGAATAATTGGAAAAAAAATAGGGATGACCAGCATCTACGACGAACAGGGCAAGAACGTTCCCTGTACCGTTATCGAAGCTGGCCCCTGCGTGGTGACGCAGGTCAGGACAGTCGAAAAAGAAGGCTATTCTGCCATACAGCTCGCTTATGAAGATAAGAAAGACAAACACAGCAACAAGGCCGAAATGGGACATTTTGCCAAGGCAAAAACCGGACCCAAGAAGGTGATGGCTGAGTTTACCCGTTTTGAGCAAAACCAGAAACAACTCGGTGATGTGGTGACGGTGGATGTCTTTATTGAAGGAGAATTTATTGATGCCGTAGGCATGACCAAAGGAAAAGGTTTTCAGGGCGTTGTCAAGCGTCACAACTTTGCCGGTGTGAATGATGCTACGCACGGACAGCACAACCGGCTGAGAGCCCCCGGTTCGTTAGGCGCTTCTTCTTATCCTTCAAGAGTGTTTAAGGGAATGCGCATGGCAGGAAGGACCGGCGGAAACAGGGTAAAGATGATTAACCTGAAGGTTATGAAAATTATTCCTGAAAAGAATTTAATTGTAGTAAAAGGTGCTGTTCCCGGACCTAATAATTCATATGTAATTCTGGAAAGATGGAGTTAACGGTTAAAAAAATTAACGGAGAAGATACGGATCGGAAGGTCACATTGAACGATTCCGTGTTTGGGATTGAGCCCAATGATCATGCGATTTATCTGGATGTTAAACAGATCCTGAATAACAAAAGACAAGGGACGCACGATTCCAGAGAGCGGAGTGATGTGGCCGGAAGTACCCGCAAACTCAAAAGGCAAAAAGGTACCGGTACGGCACGTTCCGGTGATATTAAGAGCCCTGTATTCCGTGGCGGCGGTCGCGTTTTCGGACCCCATCCGCGTGATTACAACATGAAGCTGAACAAAAAGCTCAAAAAACTGGCCCGTTTATCTGCTTTGACCTATAAGGCACAAGATAACGAAATCATGATTGTCGAGGATTTCAAATTTGATTCGATCAAAACCAAGAACTATGTGAAATTCCTCAACGATCTGCAAGTTGAAAATCAGAAAACGTTGCTGGTGGTGAGTGAGGCTGACAAGAACCTGTACTTTTCCGCAAGGAATATTCCCAGCGCCAAAGTATTGCGGGTTGAAACCATCAATACCTACGACATTCTTAATTCCAACAAGATTGTCTTTATGGAAGGTGCCTTAAAAACCACAGAAGAATTGTTTTCAAAAAAATAAATCTGAAAAAGATGGGTGTATTATTGAAACCGGTTATTACAGAAAAAATGACAGCAAAGGGAACCACCCTGGCTCAATTTGGATTCATCGTGGACAAACGTGCCAACAAGATCCAGATCAAGACGGCAGTGGAAGAACTTTACAATGTTCAGGTAGTTTCTGTAAACACCATGAACTATTCCGGTAAAAGCAAAGCGCGCAATACCAAAGCAGGAATAATATCCGGCAGGACCAATGCTTTCAAAAAAGCCATTGTGACCCTGGCCGATGGAGAAACGATTGATTTTTTTAGCAACATATAGTAGACATGGCTCTAAAGAAATATAAACCGACAACACCAAGTCAGCGCTTTAAGATCATAAGCGCCTTCGATGAAATCACGGCCAGCAAACCCGAAAAGAGTTTGATTGGCAAGAAAAAAAGTACTGGTGGACGTAACGGAGAAGGTAAAATGACCGTGCGCAATATCGGCGGTGGTCATAAACAACGATACAGAATTATTGATTTCAAAAGGGATAAAGAAGGCATCCCGGGTGTGGTGAAAAGCATCGAGTATGATCCGAACCGTACGGCACGTATTGCTCTGGTCAACTATGCTGATGGCGAAAAGCGTTACATCATCGCCCCGCAGGGATTGACCGTCGGACAGCAGGTGATTTCCGGAAAAGGTGTTTCTCCTGACCTGGGAAATACACTGTATCTCAGCGAAGTTCCTTTTGGAACCGTCATTCACAACATCGAGCTGCGTCCCGGTCAGGGTGCCAAGATGGCCCGTAGTGCCGGATCTTATGCTCAGCTGTTGACGCGTGAAGGAAAATTCGCCATCCTGAAAATGCCCTCCGGAGAAACCCGCATGATCCTGCAGACCTGTAAGGCTACGGTAGGTATTGTTTCCAATCCGGAACACAACCTGGAAAAATCCGGGAAAGCCGGCCGCAGCCGTTGGCTGGGACGCCGCCCGAGAGTCAGGGGTGTTGCCATGAACCCGGTGGATCACCCGATGGGTGGTGGTGAAGGCCGCGCATCAGGAGGACATCCTCGTTCAAGAAAAGGTTTGCCTGCCAAGGGTTATAAAACCAGGCATCCCAAGAAGGATTCGAGCAAATATATTATTGAAAAAAGAAAGTAATCGGGGAATTAAATTATTACTGATATGAGCCGTTCATTAAAAAAAGGACCTTACATACACTATAAACTGGAAAAGAAAGTGTTGGCTAATGTGGAATCAGGAAAAAAGACCGTCATCAAAACATGGTCGAGAGCTTCTATGATTTCACCGGACTTTGTAGGCCAGACGATCGCAGTACACAACGGGAACAAATTCATTCCTGTTTATGTGACCGAGAATATGGTTGGCCACAAACTCGGAGAATTTGCTCCTACCCGGATTTTCAGAGGTCATGCTGGTAAAAAAGATAAAGGTAAAAAATAAAGCGCAAAACAATGGGATCTAGAAAACATAATACTGCTGAAAAGCGTAAAGAGGAACGTAAGA
>JBJKPL010000079.1:0-9394 GCA_046706345.1 Candidatus Sulfidibacterium sp. | reverse complement strand
CTACGATAAACACCAGAAAGAGAATAAATTTCGAGTCTCTGAAGATGGTGGTAATATTTCTGAATATTTTTTTGTTGTCTTCACCGATGGGCAGCGTGTTGATGAAATCCACAAATTTGAAGCTGAGTCTTTCTTTCAGCAGGAAGACCACGAAAGACTCCAGGATGAACAGCGCCAGGAAAATGGTGAAGATCAGCACGAAGATCACGATGGAAGTGATGAGCGTCCACAGGATGTTCAGGTAGTCGAGGATGAGGTATTTTTTGGTTTCGACCTCGGTTTCACGTTTGGGCTCCTTGTAGAACAGAAGCACCAGCACGAGGTTCACCAGGATGGAAACCGTCGACATGGTAAAAACGTGTCCCCAGGCTACTACGCGCATTTTTGAAGAAACGATGGGACCCAAAAAGCCGCCGATGTTCACCATCATGTAAAAGATCCCGAAACCGATGGAACTCGTGTCCTTGTCGGTGGTTTTGGCCACGGTAGCCGAAACGATGGGCTTAAACATGGCCGCCCCCAGCGCGACATACAGGAAAGCAAAGAATACGTATCCGTAAGTGGTGAACTTACCCATCATGAAATATCCGGAGGACAACACGATATAGGCAAGGATCAGTACTTTTTTATACCCGAAACGATCGGCAATGGCGCCTGTGACGATGGGAAGCAGGTACAAAATCGCCGTGACAATACCCATGATATCCCCTTTTTGTGTCTGGGAGAATCCCAGGGCGCCCGTGTCGGCTGATTGGGTGAGATACAGGGCCAGAACGGCAAACAAACCATACCAGGCCCACCTTTCGAACAACTCCATGGTATTGGCCACCCAGAAGACTCCGGGGAATTTCTTTAATGCTTTTGAGATCTTGCTCATGCTTGTATAATTTTTTGGAAGGGGCGAATATACAAAAACTGGTTAATTTATTGTGACTTACATGAATCCGGGAAAAAAAACAAAATCCCGGTAACCTTTCGGTTGCCGGGATGGGAAGTCTTTTTTATGCCTGTTTTACCTTGGCCAGAATGAACTTGTCATAGATCCACAACATAGCGGCGGCGGCAAGTCCGATGGCCAGAATGACCATCCAGATGTTGGACGGATGATAGGTTTTCCATAGGTAATTCGTAAGCTGTTCCGGTTTCATGTGCATGGCGGCTGCGGCCTGATCGAAATACTGTTGCAGTGTGAGCCCTTGCGGTAGGTGAATTCCGCGTTTCATGACTTCTTTTACCAGCAGGCTGTGTTTGTCGGACATGGACTGGTAAACGCCGCCCGAAATGTAGCCGGCAAAGATGTTTCCCAGAAATACAGGGATAAAGGAGTAACCCATATAGAGGGCTTTTTTGTCCGGCGGCGCAATTCGTCCAATGTATTCGGTGATTTTCGGTGAGGCGGTCATCTCACCAACCGAGAAAATAAAAATGGCCAGAACCGTGTAGGTGATGTCTTGTGTCAGCAAACTGAGGGCCATCCCCAGGGAGCTGACGATAAATCCGGTGACCATGGTGCCCAGGGGCTTCCACCGCATCACGACTGCCGAGACCACGATCTGGAAGATGATGATCGACAACGCATCGAGGTTGGTGATGAATTCGGGATCCATCTGTCCCTGATGACTGTAATTGCTGGCAATAAAAGGCAGGAAATTGGTGAAGAAATGATAGAGCTTGGTCGTGTCGATCCATTGGGCGATAAATACGGGAAGCGTGAAAAACAGCTGGTTATACATGGTCCAGAATCCTGCCACGATGACCAGGAACAACACGAAACGCAGGTCTTTGAACACCAGTCCGATATTTTTAAAAACGGCGATGATGGAATCACTCAGCTTTTCATTGGAAGGCTGACGGTCGGGTTCCTTGTAAAAAAACAGCATGAGGAAGTTCAGGGCGATCATCCCGGCCGAAATGTGGAAGACCATGGAATAGGAATTGTTGCTGTAGAGCAGCGTCAGCATGGGACCGAAAAAGGCGCCCAGATTCACCATCATATAAAAGATGCCGAATCCCAGTGAGGCCGTCCGGTCGTTGGTGGTCTTGGCTACCGTGGCCGATACAATGGGTTTGAACAGGGCGGCTCCCAGCGCCAGGTACAGATACATGATGAATACCCCGGTGAAACTATGAAACATCGGCAGGAAGATAAATGCCGTCGTATAGACTGTAAAAGCAACGTACAGGACCCTCTTATAACCGTACTTGTCGGCAATGGCACCCGTGATCACCGGAAGGAAATAAAGGATTCCCGTACCGATGCCCATGATCGCTCCTTTCTGCACCTGGGTGAACTGCAAACCGCCCAGGTCGGAGGACCGGGTCAGGTAATTGGCAAAAAGCATGAAGAAGCCATACCATGCCCACCGCTCGATCAGTACCAGCGTGTTGCCCACCCAGAACGTCCGCGGCAACTCTTTGATGATTGCTTTTACGCTCATATTGTTTCAATTTTAAGGGGCGAATATACAAATAGTGAATGATTTTCCTGTTAATAAAACTTGGATAACAGCTAAGCAGTGAACGGGATAGGATGATTGGCGGGTTGGAACCTGGTGCGTTTGCCGGCAAAACCGGAAGATAAATTAATTAATATCAATCGTATGCGCTCCGAAATTCATCCCGGCCCCGGGGACACAAACCGAATAAACCGCCTTAAATGAAATTATTCTAAATTTAGCGTACCGGATATAAACCACTTTCTTTGATATCTTCGGTAGGATCGATCCCATGTTGAATTTCGGGAAAAAATTATATTATATTCTGAAAAAAAGAAGCGTTTTCATGACACTGGTATTTTTGATGTCCGTGTTTTCCATTCAGGCACAAAAACATCAGGCGCTGGCGCTGACACCGCCCATGGGGTGGAAAAGCTGGAACACCTTCGGGACCCATGTCAACGAGAAACTGATCCGTGATCTCTGGAAAGCCAAAAACCTGGGCATCACCGGCAAGGCGCTCTAAGCCACCGTTCCCTCCCATGATGTTCTGATGCTCCTCCTGTCCCCGAAAGAAAAGCATTAAAAAGCGTTGTCGTCGATGGGTGTCAGGAAGAGGTAGTGTTTGATTTTCCGGAAGATCGAATCGTTGATCCCCGGAACATATTGTAATTCAGTAAGGCTGCGGAAACCCTTGAGGCTGCGGCGTGAATTCATCAGATTTCGGGTGATTTGATAATCAAAATAGGGGTGACGAAGCAGGGTCCTGAAGGAGACGTGGTTCAGGTCGATCCGATGCACCAAAGAGGTATCGCAGGAAAAGTAAACCTTTAGCTTTTGGTAATTTTTCTGCTTCATGCCGAAGACTTCCTGAAGTTGAGCCACCGAATAAAAATTTCCAAGGAGGTTCCGGTATTTTATGATCCGTCCGGCAAGCCAGCCCTGCAAGTGCAGCTTGTCGCACAACAACGCCGAATCGCAGGTGTTGATCTGGACACTGCCGGGAGCCGGAATCAGAACCCGGGTAGATCGTTTGCCGGTTTCGGGGAGATTGATATATGGCGCCAGGATGCTGTATTCTAATTCCGACAAGCAATACATCTTTTTGAGATCTTCTTTTTTCCTGAAATGGCCGCCTTTTTCCAGATAACGGAGGATGGTCCGCGTCTGTTTTTCAGTCAGCCCGAGTTTCAGCCACTGATCTTTCGTCAGCCGGTTTGGATCGAAGGCAAAGGGATGCAACCGGGCTTTCGCCAGATCTGTGGTCAGTTGTTTTTTGTTTTGAAGATCAATCAGGTGCAGCGAATCTTCCAGATGCTGCCGCGCCTTTTGAAAACGGGCCGCCTCGGCTTGAAACGCCTGGTTGGAATATTCCTTGGGGTGGATCAGCGAGGGCAACAAGAGATTGATCCCGGCCACAAACAGGAGTAACACCAACAATACAACGATGCCCCGTTGCTCGTATTTGTTTAAGGTCAGGAACGATTTAATCCAATGTTTAAAGTCCTGATCCATTTTTTAGTTTTCAGCTTCCGCTGTCCTGATTTTCATCAGTGGGTTCGGAAGGTGCACTGGGAGGGATCCTCAACACTTTGATCAGAAAATATAAAGTGATGATCAAAACTGACCCTTGAACCAGGACCATTAAAATGATAGCAGATGTACTCATGATTCAATGGTTTTATTGGATAATTTTCTTTTTTTCGATGCCACATGCACCATGTAACTGATTCCCACAAAAGTGGCAAACAACAAGAGTCTTGCCATATCCTTAAAGAACATGCCTGTAGGAACCCCGTTCTTGAAGTATACGATCTTTTCGTTCAGGTGGAAGATCTGGGCAATGATGGCATTGTTGGCCCAGGGCCAGGTGCCGTGCGCAAACAACTGATGGAATGCACTCTGCCATCCCGCCATGTCGGTACGTACTGGTTCAATCAGCGCGGTGATAAAAATGGAAATGATAAAGACCGGCGTAACCCACTTGATGATGAACTTGTAAATGTTCGGGACCCGGATGTCCGATCCGCGCGTGATCTCCTCCCATCCGTTTTTCATACCGAAAACCCAGGAGAATAGAATGACTTCCAACGTGGCAAAAATGACCAGGGAAACGGTTCCGGTCCAGTAATCATATTCGTCAAATACGCCATATTCAAAAAAGAAAATGGTAGGCAGGGCAAGGATAAATACGATGATGCCCAATACGATGGCGCTTTTTTTCCGGTTCCATTGGAATTCGTCTTCCATAAAGCCCATGAACGGCGTGCCCATGGCCAGGGATGAGGTGATCCCTGCAAAGAACAGCAATCCGAACCAGGCCACACCGGACAAGGTCGACAGCACCGTGCCCCATTGGTTGAACAGGTAAGGCATGGTCTTGAAAGCCATCATAAATCCCGCATTTTGTTTCACCCAGTCGAGGCCCATATAACCCACGGCAATCGGGATGACAATGGAAGCTCCCAGGACAATTTCCACAAATTCGTTCATCCAGCCTGCCGTCATGGCGTTCAGGGCCACATCATCATTTTTATCGAGGTAGGCAGCATAGCAGTGGATGGTCCCCATCCCTACGGACAGAGTGAAGAATATCTGCCCCGCCGCCGCGAGCCAGACCTTCGGGTTGGAGAGGCTGTCGAAATTCGGCTTCCATAGAAAGTCCAGTCCCGCATGTGAATTACAGGTTGCGCAGCCTGCAATGCCCGTATGACCCAAAGTGATGCCCCGGATGGCCAGGAAAACACCGAAAATGATCAACAACGGCATGCCGATCTTGGCCACTTTTTCAATCCCGCCACTCAGGCCTTTGGAAAGGATGTAAATGTTGATGGCCAGGGTGATGACAAAGATGGCAATGGCCCACCCTGGCATATTGATGTCCAGTATTTTATCATTTAACGTTCCATGGACTCCCACATAGGTGTCGAAGGCGGCACTTACCTGGGCCGGTGTCAGCCCTTTAAAGCTCTGAAAGATGGATTTGAAGGTGTAACTCAGCGTCCAGGACTCAATGTAGGTGTAGTAGGAGATGATCCCCAGATCGGTAAAGATCCCGAAAACACCCACGTATTTCCAGACTTTGCCTTTGCCCATGGTGTCGGTAATAAACGGCGTGGAGTGGTTTCCGTAGATCCCGCCGTATCTTCCCATGGCCCATTCGATCCAGAGCAGGGGAATCCCCATGACCAGAAATGAAACAAAATAGGGGATGATGAAAGCGCCCCCACCGTTTTGAACTGCCTGAACTGGAAATCTCAGGAAGTTTCCCAGGCCGACTGCATTCCCGGCCATGGCCAGAATAAGGCCGATTCGAGATCCCCAACCGTCTTTACTTTTTGCCATAAAACGTCGATTTTTAGGAAAAATGAAGAATTTATCTGCAATGATAAGAAATTGTGACTTTTTTCAAAGGCAAAATCACAAAAAACTTTTCACAACGACGGTTTTTTGAGGAGAATTAGTAGTGAAATGTCCCGTGTGTCGACTGGATGGTGAGTTTCTTGCTCTCGGAATCTTCGACATGTCCCACGATCCGGGCATCCACGCCATAGGATCTGGAAATGGCGATCAGATCAGTTGCAATAGCCTCGGGGACATAAAGTTCCATCCGATGCCCCATGTTGAATACCTGATACATTTCCTGCCAGGGTGTACCGGATTGTTCCCGGATCATGGTAAACAATTCCGGCGTAGGAAACAGATTGTCCTTGATGACATGAACATTTCCGGCAAAATGCAGAACCTTGGTCTGGGCGCCTCCGCTGCAGTGGACGATGCCGTGGATCTGCTTTTTATGTTCTTTGAAAATGGATTTCATCACCGGGGCATACGTACGGGTGGGAGACAGGATCAGTTCTCCTACAGTCAGCCCTTTTACAGGCGACGCATCGGTGAGTTTCAGTTTTCCGGAATAGACCAGTTCATCCGGAACCTGCGGATCGAAGCTTTCGGGATAGGCTGCCGCCAGAGCGTGCTCCAGCACATCGTGCCGGGCAGAAGTCAGTCCGTTGCTGCCCATGCCGCCGTTGTATTTTTCTTCATAAGAAGCTTTGCCGAAGGAGGCAAGGCCGACGATGACATCTCCGGGCTGAATATGATTTTCGATAATCTCCTCACGCCTGACACGGGCTGTCACCGTAGAGTCCACGATGACCGTCCGCACCAGATCTCCCACATCGGCGGTTTCACCACCGGTCAGGTGCATGGAGACGCCCAGCGCGCGCATTTTCTCCAGAAAGGCTTCCGTTCCGTTGATCAGGGCGGCGATAACTTCACCCGGGATCAGGTTCTTGTTCCGTCCGATGGTGGAAGAAAGCAGGATGTTATCGGTTACCCCGATACACAAAAGATCATCCGTGTTCATGACAATGGCATCCTGTGCAATACCTTCCCAGACGCTCATGTCGCCGGTTTCCTTCCAGTAAAGATAAGCCAGCGAGGATTTGGTCCCGGCACCGTCGGCATGCATGATGTTACAATAAGTTTCGTCGCCGCCGAGAATGTCGGGGATTACCTTGCAAAAAGCATTGGGGAACAGACCTTTGTCCAGGTTCTTGATGGCGTTGTGGACATCTTCTTTTGCTGCGCTGACGCCGCGTTGATTGTATCTCGATTGGGGGTCGGTTGCCTTATTTTTCATGGAAGATCAAAAGATTTGTTTTTTTGTCAAACTGGTAATTACCGAATTGCTTTAGTACTTTTCGTCCCATCACGATCCCGAAATAGAGATCCTGCGAAACGATAAACTGGATGTTTTCTACCGTTTTTCCTGCAATAGTAATGTTTTTCAGGTTCAACACCGCATGATTGGCCACGGTGTTGTTTTGTAACACCCTTTCGGGATTTTCAAAATCGTCTTTGGTGATCACGCCTTCCTGCAACATCCTCACTGCCTGTTTGACGGAGATCTGAGCACTGTTGTTTGGGTCGTATACAAAGGGCTCGGAGTAGCCGTTGATCACGCATTGCGAAACGTAGAGTCCGTTGGTTTTGTTGAGGGTGAACGGAACCGAGTTTTGAGGCTGGTTGATGGCGATGGTCATGCTGGTATCTGCTTCCGCCGCGGCCTCAGAGGGTGAAAAATCCCTTCGGAGCACCCTGAAATCCGTACGCCGGTTCAGCGCAAAGGCCGCTTCTTCCTCGGCGGGATTTTTCAAGCCTTTGATGTAATCATCCGACAAGAGGGTCCCTTTCTGGAATAAGAATCCGTCTTTGCGGATGTTTTTCTCCAGTGTCCTGGGGACACGTTCACCGTAACCTTTGGCCACCAGCCTTCCGGGATTGATCCCGCGCATGATGAGATAGTTCACCACCGAAAGCGCCCGTTTCTGTGAAAGGATGTCGTTGCTTTCCATCGAACCCCGGGAATCAGTATGAGATCCCAGCTCGATGACCAGCCCGGGGTTGTTGCGCAAGAGCTGAACCAGTCCCTGAAGCGAATCCTGGAACTGCGGCCTTAGATCCCACTTCCCGAAATCATACAGGATGTCGGGCAACACGATGGGCCGGGAGGGAATGCGATTCATCGGGAAATTGACCTTGAAATCCTGGCTGAACTGCTTCCCTTCGGTCGTAAAATCCGACGACATTGTAAAATAATTCGGAGCGCCAACAGTCACGGTATAACGCTTGTTTTTGAGGATCTGGCTTTTTTCGAAAGAGTAAAAGCCCTTGTCGTTGGTAAGCGTACTCAGGGTGGGGACCCCGGCAGCAGAAAGCAACACCTTGATGTTCGGCATCCCGAAAAGGGTCTGCTCATCCTGGACCGTTCCCGACAAGGTGAAACTCACCGTAGGCTGGACAAACGAGTAAATATCTTCCAGCCCTTTTCCCCCTTTGCGGTTCGAACTGAAGTACCCTTTGTTCGCGCCGGGTTCAAAAATTATGGCGAAATCATCAAAAGTCGAATTCACCGGATACCGCAGATTCACCGGTGTCCCCCAACGGCCGGTGGAATCTTTCCGGGACACGAAAATGTCCAGCCCGCCCATGCCGCCATGACCATCGGAAGAAAAGTACAACGTACTGTCGTTTCTCAGGAACGGAAAAACTTCGTTGCCCCGGGTGTTGATGATAGGTCCCAGATTGAACGCATGACCAAAGGGCTGGCTTTTGCTTTTCCGGGTGGTGATCCAGAGGTCGTTGCCCCCCAGCGTGCCTTTTTTGTCCGAAGAAAAAATCATCGTCAGCTCATCGGCAGTCAACGTGGGTTGCCCCAACGTCTGGGTGCTGTCGATACCTTCGATCTTCAATGGTTCGGGCTTGCCCCAGTTTCTTCCGACCCGCACGGATTGGTAGATCTGACAACCGCTGGTTTTGTCTTCGATTTTCTTACAGCGCGTAAAGTACAGGGTGTTGTACTGGCTGTTCAGTGTGGCTGCCCCTTCGTTGGCCCCGGTGTTGATGTTCCCGGATTTGTCCAGCAACTCCGGAGTAGTCCACTTTCCGTTGCGGTCGAGCTGCGATTCGAAAAGGTCGGTGAACTTCAATCCGGTCCAGCGGTCAAGGTCTTTTCCCGTGCTTTCTTTTCGGTTTGAGGTGAAAACCAGTTGGTTGTAATTTTCTGAAAGGTAAGCAGGCGCAAAATCGGATTCCCGCGAATTAATGGCCCTGACATCCTGAACCTGGTATTTGGTGGGATGTTCCATCCAGTTTTCCACCAACCGGGTGGTTTCTTCACCCAGTTTTCCCCGCGGATCGTTGGGAACCTGATCTTCATAAAGTTTGTAATATTTCAGCGCTTCGTCGAAATGGCCTGTCATTTTCAGCAGATCCGCCAGATCCAGTAAGACCTGCGGATGTTTCTTGTCATAACCGTAACGCACCAAATGGCGATAATAAAATTCGGCCCGCTGGTAATTTTGCGTCATCACCAAACAATGAGCCATCCGGTAAGCAATGAGATTCTTCTCTACCCGGTTGTTGCTGATCTTGTCGTACGCTTTTTGGTATTTTTT
>JBJKPL010000078.1:0-8732 GCA_046706345.1 Candidatus Sulfidibacterium sp. | reverse complement strand
TCTTTCGGATAAAAGTTACGGTCAAAAGAGACAAAAAGTGTATAATATAATGAATTACAAAGAGAAATTTACGGGACGGAAAGGAAGGACTTCTTTTCCGATTCAGTAAATTTGTATCTTTGTGGCGGTAAAGGCTCCTTAATTTATTGGGGGTCTTTTATCTTTTTATGAACGAATAAAAACTAAGATCATGGCAGAATCGAGGTATTATACGGAGGAAGGACTGCAAAAACTGCGCGACGAGCTCGATTACCTTTCCACCGTTGAACGGAAAAAAATTTCAGAGCAGATTGCCGAAGCGCGTGACAAAGGCGATTTGTCGGAAAATGCTGAGTACGATGCCGCCAAAGAAGCCCAGGGACTGCTCGAACTGAAAATTTCTAAACTTCAGGACCTTGTCAGCAATGCCCGGGTGATTGATGAATCGAAAATGGACAAATCCAAGGTGCTGATCCTTTCCACCGTCAAGGTGAAAAACCTGAAAAACAATATGGTCATGGCCTATACGCTGGTACCCGAAAAGGAAGCCGACCTGAAGAGCGGGAAGACCTCTGTGAATTCCCCCATTGCCAAGGGATTGCTGGGAAAATCCGTGGGCGAGAAAGCCGAGATCACCGTGCCTGCAGGAACCATCGAACTTGAAATTGTTGATATTTCAAGGTAAAAACCAGGGCGTTCCATCGGGCGCTTTTCATCAGGTAAGTTGTATTTAGATAAAATTTTTGAGTCATGGCAAGCATTTTCACAAAGATCGTCAACGGAGAAATTCCTTCTTACAAAATTGCGGAAACGGAAGATTTTTTCGCCTTCCTGGACATCAACCCCCTGGCGAAAGGACACACCCTGGTGATCCCCAAAAAGGAGATCGATTACATTTTTAATGTGGAGGATGAGCTGCTGGCCGGCATGCTGCCGTTTGCCAAAAAGGTGGGACGTGCCATCGAGTCGGTGGTGCCGTGCCAACGCATCGGCATCACGGTCATCGGGCTGGAAGTGCCGCATACGCACATCCATCTGATCCCCATCAACACCATTTATGACATGGATTTCAAACAACCCAAGCTGCAACTTCCAGCGAAGGAATTTGAAATGATCGCAGCGAAGATCCGCGAAGCGTACGCGAAGCAGTAAGTATCTGACTATTTTACCGGCGGCGCTTAGTTTCCGCCCCAGAAATCATTTAATTTTCTTTGCTGTAGGCTGATATCAGAGAAATCAACCGTACACTCCTTTCCAATCGGTGATTGGGCACCGAATCCGATCCGAAGGTTCCGGGTTCGGTTCAGTCGAAAACTCCGGATCAGGAACCAGGATTTGCCGTCGGGGGAATAATAAAAATTGAAGGTGTTGCTTTGTGCCGATCCGGTGATCCTGTAATACACCTCCCCTTTATCAATGGCGATGGAATTGCAGTCGTCGGCAACCTCGTTGCAAACAACGGCAACCACCCTGGGCTGACCCGTATAGTCTTTTTCGAAACAAAATTTGGCAAAATGGCTGCTGTCGCTGTAGATCAGCAAACAACCGGCATCCCAGTTGGATTGGAACCGGAGTTTAATACCGGCGGTCAGAATGAAATCCGAATCCGGTTTGAACAAAATTCTCGGGGCATTATGTGTCGAATTTTTTCCATCAGGGGAAACAAAAAGATCGGTATGGGCAGGCGACACCAGCCGAAAATGATTCGCATCCAGGACTTTCAGGTCTTTTGCAACATTTTCCAGCTGCAGGGGATAAGGAATCGCCGAAAGCCTGATTTCCTGGGCAAATATGCCATGAGTAATTAAAATGGCAAAGAAAAGGGTGAACCACGTTTTTTTCATCATTGTTGTTTTTATGAGTTGGGCATATCCCAAAATTAGGATCCGTCAGGCGGCGCCTTGCCGCCGCCTGACGGATCTTGTTATTTCTGTTGTTGCTTTTCCCGATCCAGCAGTTTGTCGCCGGTTTGTTTTACGACAGTTTGGTAGTATGTCGAATCATAACCGGGCTGTTCCAGCTTCGGATTCACAAATTTGTATCCCGGCTGTGGCGGTACGGCGGTTTTGATGTTCCCGTCCATGTAGCGCATGAATAGCTGATGATACAGGTTTTTCCAGGTTTTGAAGGTCCTGGCGGCCGCGTCGTTGCTGTATTGTGTCAAATAATGAACGGCGCAATTTGGGTTTTCGGCATACAGTTTCTGCGCTCCGGCATCCACGGCCGGCGTGAATTCGATGAACTCATGCTCCAGTTGGTTTTGGGCTTTTACAATATCGGGATGAATTCGGTCCCAGGCGGTGTAAGCGAAATTCTCTACCTGGTTGAAGATCCAGAAGCCCGAAGTCTCGGACCATTCCATCATGCTGCCGTTGCCGACTTTGAAATTTTCAGGCACCACGGTGGTACAGGCATAGATGGGCATGTAAACCGTTCCTGAAGCGTCATCGACGCCCCACCAGATAATGCCGCCAATGGCATCAGGCAACCCGCTTCTCGATTGGGCCACAAAAGTAAATCCGGTTTGTTGCGTGGCGGTAGCCCGTTCGTTCACGTATTCCTTTCCGTTCACTTTCCAGGTCAGCGGCCTCCAGCGGTAAGGACAGTGGAACGGCCCGGCGCCGATATCCTTACTCATGTCCAGTTCGGTGCCTTCCAGGTGATTGCGCATAAAGTTCATCATGTCCTGCAACGTCACTTTTTTGTCGGGTTTCACCCACAGCGGCATGCGGTTCGTGGCGTAATGGTTTACATTTTCGTCCCCGTCAGCCAGTTTTTCTGCGTGTTTTACATCGCCTTTGGCATAATCCCAGTAGGCTTTCATCCCGGAGTTTACTTCGTTGAACATGGCCCAGACACGGATCTCGCAAAAACGTGCGGCTTCAAAATCCACCGGTGCATAAGTGTCGGAAAACGAAAAATCCTTGTCGGGACCCTTGAACCAGCCCATCTGGCGTGCAAAGGTGATGACATCATCTGCATAAACGGTGTTCACTTCTTTGTTGTAGATTTTATCGATGTCTTTTGAACTGATGGAGGTTTTTCCGTTGGCCAGCGGGAAGGTGGTGATTCGGGCTTGGTTGGCATGACCGGATACATATCCGTCGGGGATGCGGCGGGCCACCCATATGGCGCCCAGCTGGTCTTTGCCTTTGCCGATCATCTCCAGGATCCAGGCTTCGTTTTTATCTGAGATGCTGAACGACTCTCCTTCGCTGTAATATCCGTATTTTGCTACCAGCGAGGTCATGATCTTAATGGCATCGCGTGCCGAAGTGGCGCGTTGCAGCGCGAGGTAGATCAGGCTGCCGTAGTCCACCACAGCCGAGGGCTGCTCCTGTAGCGACGGCCTGCCACCGAAGGTGGTTTCCCCGATGGCCACCTGGTTTTCGTTCATGTTTCCGATGACATTATAGGTCTGATGCGCCTGCTCGATCTTTCCGAGATATTTTCCCGTATCCCAGTCATAGACGTCCATCAGGGTGCCTGCAGGCCAGATACCCGCCGCCCAGTGGTACAATTCCCCGTAAAGGAGGTGCGAATCGGCATTGTAAGTGATCATTACGGAACCGTCGGCAGAAGCGCCTTTGGTGACCAGAAAATTGGTACATGCCGACGCGTGGGGCGCCCAAACCACAAAAGACGCCAGCACCAGCAGCGGTGTAATTAAATATTTTTTCATGTTTTTCAGGTTAATAATTTCGGTACAAACAAAAATACGCTTTTTGCCTGAAAACGCGACGTTTATTCCCTGTGGAAAACACGGAATTTGATAAAAAAAAACAGGTTTTTTTCTCCGGGATCAGGGATCCGAAAATATGGCGGGATGGGTGTTTTTATACTTCGGCCGGCGTGCCTGACCCATTAGATTTTTCACCGTGTGGTAAGGCCCGGTCGCGGCGGTCAGCCGCATGAGCCATTTGGGGATGCTCCCGCCCAGATCCACCGCCACTTTCAATCCGATTTTCGTGTATCCGTTCTTTTCCGGTGTAAAGGCCCATTGGCTGGTGGCATAACGAATCCGGATATAATCAGGATTTTGCGGGATCGTATCCCGGAAGGTGCTGGATTGCACAAACACCGTGCCTTCCGCATTCCGAATGACTTTCACCCGCGTTACCACATCCCGGTCCTGAAAAGGCCAGGGCGCATTCGACTGGCTGTAATAAATGTATTCATAAGGACTCAGGTGAAGCAATACCTTGCCTTCTTTGCACATATAGATCCAGTTTTTATGATTCGGGGCGTCTTCCACCACGGAAACCAGGGAAGAAACCGGGGCATCGGACTCGGCGGTTACCAGAATCTCGTTCAGCTTCGACTGGTCAAGTTCCCGGGAGTACACCCGGATGCCGTCTGCATTCTTTACCAGTTCCCATGAGTTGTCCTGAGCGTTCACAAAAGGGACACCGAGCCAGAAGAAAGTGAAAAAAATAAACAGATATTTTGGTTTCAAAATTTTGTTCAGATCATAAAATGGATAAAGATTGCGCCTGGTCTTTTACCAGCTGTTCTTTCAGTGCATCCAACGTGTCAAATTTCACTTCATCGCGCAGACGGGCAACAAAAAAGATGGTGATGGTTTCGCCGTAAAGGTCTTGGTTGAAATCAAAAATGTTGATCTCGATGGCCAGCTCCCCGTGATCGATGGTGGGCCTGACGCCGATGTTGCTCATGCCCTTATACAATGTTCCGTCGATCAGAACGCGGCAGGCATAAACGCCGTTGGCGGCGATGAGTTTAAATTCGTTGGGGATCCGGATGTTGGCGGTGGGGAATCCCAGCTTGTGGCCGATGGAATTGCCGTGGATGACTTCTCCGGTAAGAGAGTACTCGTAACCCAGCATCTTGTTGGCTTCCTTCAGATCTCCTGAATTCAGCAGGTTCCGGATGCGTGTGGAACACACCGGCTGGCCGTCTACAAAAAGCGGCGGCACCTGTATTACTTCATAGTGATATGCTTCCCTGAGGCTTTCCAGCAACTCGATGTTGCCTTCCCGGTTTTTCCCGAAGTGGTGGTCGTATCCGATGATGATCATCTCAGGGTGGACATACTTCACCACATAGTCGGCGATAAAATCCCGGGAGGAATTTTTGGCAAATTCCCGTGTAAACGGAATGATGATCAGGTGGTCGATGCCGGCTTTTTCGATCTGGTCGAGTTTTTTTGCCTGGGTGTTGATGAATTTCAGATCCTGACTGTCGGCATACAGCACCAGGCGGGGATGGGGTGAAAAAGTGATGAGCACCGTTTCTCCCTGTCTCCGGGCAGCTTCTTCCTTCATCCGGTCAAAGATCGCCTGATGTCCCAAATGAACCCCGTCGAAAGTTCCGATGGTCACAATGGGATGCTCGATCGGTTTAAATTCCTGTATGCCGTGATATACTTTCAAATTTTTCTTTTCATTCAGTGAATCAAATTGTGAGCTTTCAGATATTCAGCAATTTGAACTGCATTGGTGGCGGCTCCTTTGCGCAGGTTATCGGAGACCACCCACAGATTCAGACCGTTTTCCACCGTGGTGTCACGCCGGATACGACCGACGAACACATCGTCTTTCTCTGCCGCAAAGATAGGCATTGGATAGAGATTTTTATGCGGATCGTCCTGAACCGTGACGCCCGGCATCTCGGAAAGCAGATATTTCACTTCCTCGAGGGTGAAGGGCTGTTTCAGCTCCACATTGACGGCTTCGGAATGTCCCGCGATGACAGGCACCCGGACCACCGTGGCCGATACGTCGATGGCATCATGGAGGATCTTGCGGGTTTCGTTCACCAGCTTGATCTCCTCGGTGGTGTAGCCGTCCTCGTCAAAATCACCGGCATGGGCCAGGGTGTTCAGGTCGATGGGGTACGGATACACGCGGTCCCCGTCGATCCCTTTGCGTTCATTTTGCAGCTGGTTGATGCCTTTCACCCCGCTTCCGCTCACCGACTGGTAGGTGGAGACCACGATGCGTTTGATGCCGTATCGGCGATGCAGGGGTGCCAGCGCCATTACCATCTGAATGGTGGAACAGTTGGGATTGGCAATGATCTTGTCCTCTTTCTTCAGAACAGAGCCGTTGATCTCCGGCACCACCAGCGGGATGGCCGGGTCCATGCGCCAGGCCGAAGAGTTGTCGATCACCGTGATGCCGGCAGCGGCAAATTTCGGTGCCAGAAGCTTCGACGCCTGTCCGCCGGCAGAAAACAGGGCAATATCCGGCTTTTGCGCGATCGCCGTTTCCGGCGATACGATCTCAATCTCCGATTCTTCGAACCGCACCTGCTTGCCTACGGAATGTTCCGAGGCCACCGCAATAAGTTGGGTAATGGGAAAATTACGCTCTTTTAAGACCTGAATCATTTTCCTGCCCACCAATCCGGTGGCACCCACGACAACAACTTTCATTAGATTTTTGTATTTTTATAATCCTAGGGATCGACTGCAAAATTATCAAAATAATGAAAACGGTTCTTTTAATTCTTTTTCTCTTTCGCGCTTCCTTGTGTGCCCAGATTTTCGAAAATTTTGAAGACGGCAATGATACGCAAAATCCTGAATGGTTTGGAGATCACGATCAATTTATCGTAAACGGCGACAAGCAGCTCCAACTCAATGACACCTCCGCTGGCACGGCGTATCTGTGTACCGGCTTGCCTGCCTTCCAACCCAGGGAATGGCGCTTCTGGGTAAAACTGAAGTTCAGCCCCTCCGCCAACAATAATCTCAGGGTGTATCTGATGAGCGACCACAAAGACCTGCAACAACCCCTGCAGGGATATTTCCTGCAACTGGGGGAATCCGGAAGCAACGATGCGCTGGAGCTGTTCCGCCAGGATAGCACTTCCGTATCCTCCATTTGCCGCGGCAGCGAGGGCTTGCTGGCAAAGGCCTTTGAAATCCGGTTGAAAGTGCTGAGAGATTCCCTCGGCCACTGGCAGATCTTTGCGGATCCTTCCGGCGGTAATTATTTCCGACAGGAAGCGGAAGGCCAGGATGCCACCTATGATGCAGGCGACTGGTTCGGTTTCCGGTGCAAATACACCAAAAGCAACCGCACCAAAATGTATTTTGACGACATTTATCTCGGGCCGCCGGTGCTGGATACGGTGGCGCCACAACTGTCGTCGCTGAAGTTGATCTCCGACAGCAGCGTGCTGGTGAGGTTTAGTGAAAATGTCGACAGTATTTCGGCCCGTGATGTCTCAAACTATGAACTTTCCCCGTCAAGCGGGAGGATGACCGTTTCGGAACCGATGCCATCCGGAAAATCGGTGCAGCTGGATTTCTCAGAACCTTTTGTCAATAAGACTTCCTATTGGCTGAAAGCATCGGGTATCAGGGATCTTTCCGGTAACCCAATGAAACCCGATTCCCTGGAATTTGTATTTTACAAACCCAATCCCCAGGATGTGGTAATTAACGAGATCATGGCGGATCCGACCCCCCCGCAAGGTCTCCCCGAATACGAATTTCTGGAGCTGTACAATACGACGGATTTCGATATCGACCTTTCGGGGTGGGAGATCAGAACGGGGACGCACACCAAAAAGATTGACACCCTGCTGCTGAAGGCCAAAAACTACCTCATTGTCACCGGTACCAAAGGCGCTGCATCGCTGGCTCCTTTCGGAAAAGTATTGGCTTTCGGCAGTTTTTCTCTTCTCAACAAGGGTTCTGAGCTCTCGTTGCGCGATTCCACGGGCCGGTTGATCTCCCGGATCACCTATTCAGATGATTGGTATCGGGATGCGGACAAGAAAAAAGGAGGCTGGTCGCTGGAGCAGATCAATCCCGCCAATTTTTGTTCCGGTGCCCAAAACTGGACCGCTTCGATGGATCCGAAGGGAGGAACGCCCGGCGCCCCAAATTCTGTGTTTAAGGACACTTTGTTTTTTCCGCAAGTTGTTCGTTTTCAGATCCCGGGTCAGGACAGCCTGGAAGTTTCCTTCAATCAGCAGATGGAGGGAGCTTCTCTGACGGATAACAGCCTCTGGCAGGTCACGCCTGAGGTGGGTCACCCGGATGCGGTGACCTTTTATGATTCCATTCCCAAGCGGGCCCTGTTACATTTTGCCCTCCCTTTTCATGGGGGCAGCCGCTATGAATTATTTCTTTCCAGAAACCTGAAGAATTGTGCCGGAAGAGCCATGCAACACGATACGGTGTGGACATTTGGCCTACCCGAACCACCGGCGGAAAAAGCAGTGGTGATCAACGAAGTGCTGCTGAATCCGTTTGACGGCGGCGTGGATTATCTTGAACTTTATAACCGATCGGAGATAGTGCTGGACCTCAGTGATCTTCAACTCGGGTATCAACGAAGCCAGGGTTCGGATACGAGCTGGTATCCGTTAACCCCGGACCAGGAGTTGCTGTTTCCGGCCTCCTACCTTTTGCTTTCTTCTTCTCCGGAAACCGTCAGGCAACAATACATGACTTATGCCTCCGGGTATTTTCTGAAAATGGACCGGTTTCCGAACTTCAATTCAGAAGAAGGAAGTGTGATGATTCGGGATATTTCGGGTTTGGTTCTGGATGCTTTCGATTATTCAAGCGACCTGCAGTTCCCTTTGTTGAAAAAGACCAAAGGCGTTTCGCTGGAACGCTCCCATATAGAGGGGAAAACCAACGATCCTGGAAACTGGCATTCTGCGGCCGAAAATGCCGGTTATGGTACGCCCGGTTACCGGAATTCACAGTATGAGCCGGATACGGCGTTTTCTGATGCTTTTCAGATCGATCCGCCCCTGTTTTCCCCGGA
>JBJKPL010000077.1:0-14071 GCA_046706345.1 Candidatus Sulfidibacterium sp. | reverse complement strand
GTTGGGAACCCAAGCTGCAGCCATTAGCTTTTGCTTTCCGGGACCTGCCGATTATGAAGCAGGAATCATTGGAAAGTTGGAAAACCTGCCGTTTTTTACCGGCGGGATCCCACTGGCCCGAATGTTGGAAAACGAATTCAGGATCCCGGTTTTTATTAACAACGACGGGGACCTTTTTACTTTAGGAGAAGCCTTAGGCGGACTGTTACCAGAAATTAACGGCTATTCGGCCAAACAATATAAAAATCTGTTGGGTGTGACGCTGGGTACGGGTTTCGGTGGCGGAATCGTCGTCAACCGCCGGTTATTTGCCGGAGACAACTCGGCCAGTTCGGAAATCAACCGTTTTTCGAACTACCGGAATCCCGGTCAGAGTGTGGAAGAAGTGTTGAGTATTCGCGGAATCAAAAGACTTTACGCAGATCTTATTGGCGTGGACCTCAAAGATACCCCTGATCCCCAAGCAATATACCGGATCGGCCTGGGCGAAATCGCCGGACATAAAGACGCGGCCCAGGAAGCCTGGAATATTTTCGGGAATGTGCTGGGTAACGCCCTGGCCAACGCCGCAACCCTCACCGACAGCTGTATTGTGATCGGCGGCGGGATCTCGGGAGCCTATCCGCTTTTCCTTCCGGTGGCCCTTCGACATATGAACGGTCAGTTCCAAAGAGCCGACGGCCTGGTGCTGTCCAGAATGGAGTCGGTAGCGTATAACTGGGAAAACGAAGCCGAGCGGCAGGAGTTCCTCAAAGATGAAGCCGTTTCGGTGAAAGTTCCATTTTCCAATCAAACCCAGAGCTATCAGGCGAAAAAGAAAATCGCCGTGGGAGTATCGCGGCTGGGAACATCCAATGCCGTGGCCCTGGGCGCTTATGTTTATGCGGCCCGTAAACTTGGTTTACTGGGATAATGGACCGAAATTTTTTGCTGAATTTTTTTTCATCCCGCGAAAGCGGCAACTTAGGAATGTAATACCAGATCATTCCAGGGAAAACAGATATTGAAACCTTTCTTTTCGAGATAGGACCTGAAGTTGTTTTCCGGCAGACGGCTGGTCATCAGAACAAAATCGCCGCCCCAGGCCCCCAGTGATTTTACCATTCCTGCATGATCTCCGAAAAGGCGCTGCTTCAGGGGGACGATCCCCAACACCGAGGCAAGTATGGTTTCGTGTTCTTCCAGCAGCGTCTCGAAAATATCGAGTGTTTTGCTGGCCGCCAGTTCCCCGGCAATTTCCGTGATACGTTCCGTTTGTTTTCTGCTGAAATGCGCTTTCTCCCTGAAGCTACGGATACTCTCGGAAGTGCGTTGTTTGTGCCCCAGATAGACAAAATACAGGTTGGCGGTGAAGGGGAAGTTCAGCTCCACCGTCTCGGTAACAGGTTTCCCGTTCACCAGCTGATAGAACAGCGGTTTGTTACTTCTGGCGCAAGCGATGTCGTAACCGGATCCGCCCAAAGCCACTTGTTGCAGCGAAAACGGATCCAGACCGGCCCAAAAGGCCAGGTTGGAGATCAGGGTGGAACTGGAGCCGAAGCCGAATTCACTGTCAAATTCCAGTCGGGTTTCTGCCGCCAGGCTGTCGACGCCGTTCAGAAATCCGGGTGCCATTTCCTGACAGGTTTTCAGGAGTTTTTCCAGCGATGAAGCCAGGTCCGGGTCGGAAGTACGGACCACCGATAATTCGGGCAGGACGAACTGCGCCTGAAACCATAATCCATCGGGTTTCCAGGCCGTCCATTCCAGCATGGGAGCGCCTTTTGTTTCTTTTAGGGCAACACGAAGGTTTTGACCTTTGTTGATGGGAACAGCCAGTGCTTTAGCGCCTTCCAGCACAAGGTATTCGCCGGTAAGGAGAAGTTTTCCGTGGGAGTGCCAGGATTTTACATCGGGCATCAGGCGTGGCGTAATTTTTTGATATAGTTTTCCACGAGGGCAAAAGAGACGGTCTTTTCCTTGAAGAATTCGGTGGCCAGCAGTTTTTCTTCCTCGGTGGCTTTGAAATGATTCAGAATGTTCATCAGGTGCATTTTCATGTGTCCAACCTGAATGCCCCGGGTGATCAGCGACCGCACCGCAGAAAAGTTGTTGGCCAGCCCCACAGCAGCGATGATCATCATCAGTTCCGGGGCGGAAGGTTTGCCAAGCATCTCCAGGGAGTGTTTTGCCAGCGGATGCAGCGACGTCAGTCCGCCCACGGTTCCCAGTGCCAGCGGAAGTTCCAGTCCGTATTTGAAACGGCCTTCGGAAAGGTCCACGTGCGAGAGACTCTGGTAATGGCCGGTGCGGGTGGCGTAGGCATGGCCAGCTGCCTCAATGGCTCTGAAATCGTTGCCCGTGGCAATGGCTACGGCATCGATACCGTTGAAAATTCCTTTGTTGTGGGTGGTAGCCCGGAAGGTATCAACTTCGGCGATCTTTACGGCTGTCTCAAATTTCCGGGCAAACTGCTCGCCTGTCATGGTTTTGTCTAACCCCTCCAGCGCTTTAAAATCACATTCCACCCAGGCTTTCACCAGACATCTGGGTGTGTAGTTGGAAAGGATCGACATGATGACATTGACCTCCTTCTCCTCGCCTTCGAAAATAGGTTGGAAATAAAAGAATTCTTTCAGTACCTTGGCAAATTCCTCCAAACAGGAGTTGATAAAGTTGGCGCCCATGGAATCCTGGGTACGGAAGGTGACTTTGATCTGGTAATAGTCCTTGATTTTATTTCTCAGGTCCAGCAATTCAAAGTCCACAATGCCCCCGCCGCGTTGTTCCATGTTGGCGGTAATATATTTGGTGGCTTCACGAAAGCGTACCTTCAGGTCGTCAAAAGCTGAAACCAGTTTATTTTTGCTCCCTTTCCAGAGGAAGTGCACCTGCCCTTCTTTGACGGTATCCAAGACTTCGGCATGAAATCCGCCATGTTCAGACCAGAAACGAGCACTGGCAGAGGCGGCTGCCACCACCGAGCTTTCTTCGATAACCAGTGGCACCAAATAGGTCTGTCCGTTGACCATCACATTGGGGGCAACTCCGTAAGGAATATAGAAGTTCGTCAGCGTGTTTTCGCTGAATTCATCAAAGACCTTTTGTTTTTCAGGATCTGCATACCAGAAGCTCTTCAACAGGTCAATGGTCTCCAGCTGATTTTCCATCAGCTCAGCAACAATTTTCAGCTTGTCTTCTTTCAGGAGTTTGGAAAATCCTTTTATTATGAGATCTCTTTTCCTTGGCATCTTTTCAGATTCTTAGCGGGTGGGGCTGATCCTTGGCGGGATTCATCACCGACCCAAATTGATTTTCTCAGCAAAGATTGAGCAAATGTAATACAAAAACAGTCAGGCGGGAAAAAAATATCGTTTAATTCAGTTTAAGAGATTGGGCTGGCTGGGGTTAGCGCCAACAGCATGGAAATTGCTTTTTGAATTCGATTGCAGAAAAAACCGTCCCGCAGCAGGGACGGTTCCGTCCGTTTGTCAGTATTCTTCTTCGTTAAAAAAGAAGTCCTCCTTGGTCGGATATTCCGGCCAGATGTCTTCTATTTTTTCAAAGACTTCTTCTTCATCCTCGAGCTCTTTCAGGTTCTCAATTACTTCGGCGGTTACTCCGGTACGAAGACACCATTCAATGAGTTCATCTTTGGTTGCAGGCCAGGGGGCGTCTTCCAGTTTTGAAGCCAATTCCAAAGTCCAATACATCGCTTAAAAGTTATTGTTAAAATTTTTGCAAAAGTAATTTTTTTTTAATACGGAACAAGAAAAAATCAACAAAGTTGAAAGATCTCAAAACCGTGGTTTCCAAAGGGATTCTTCGATCCCGAAATCCCTGGAAAATTTTCTGGAAAGGACAAAGAGATAATCTGAGAGTCGATTCAGGTAGGTGATGACGAGGGGAGGAAGGGGGAAGGATTCATTCAGCTTGATGGTCAGTCGTTCGGCACGCCGGCAGACGGTGCGGGCCACATGACAATAGGACACCGTGGGATGCCCTCCCGGAAGGGTGAAAGCCGTGAGCTCGGGCAGCGATTCATTCATGTGGTCGATCTCAGTTTCGAGCAACCGGATGTCTTCTTCTTTCAAGCCGGGCAGCGATTTTAAATGCCGTTCGGCATCGGCCGCCAACATGCTTTCCAGCGTGAACAACCGGTCCTGGATCTCCAGCAGGATCTCCTGGCTGTGGGTGTCGATGTCCTGATCGCGGAGCAGGCCCACAAAGGCATTCAGTTCATCGACCGTTCCGTAGGCTTCGATGCGGTCGTGGTACTTGGGTACCCGGGTTCCACCGATCAGTGAAGTCGTCCCTTTGTCGCCGGTCTTTGTGTATATCTTCCTGCCTTCACTCATGCAGTGGTTATTTTAGGCGGTAACCTTCTTCTTGCGGCTGCTACGCACAATGTTGGTATTCTGATAATCGTCGTCAATCTGCCCGTCACGCAGGCGGATGATGCGGTGGGCATGTTCGGCAATGTCTTCTTCGTGGGTGACAAGGACAATGGTGTTTCCCAGTTCGTGAATCTCTTCAAGCAGGCTAATGATCTCAATGGAAGTCTTGGAGTCCAGGTTTCCCGTCGGCTCATCGGCCAGGATGATGGAAGGTTTGTTCACCAGTGCCCGGGCCACAGCCACCCGTTGCCGTTGTCCGCCCGATAGCTCGTTGGGTTTGTGGTGCATACGGTCTGTGAGTTGCACACTTTCCATGGCTTCCAGGGCAATTTTGAGACGTTCCTGTTTTGAAACGCCTGCATAGACCAGGGGAAGCATGACGTTTTCCAGCGCCGTCGACCGGGGCAAAAGGTTAAAAGTTTGGAAAATAAAACCGATTTCTTTGTTCCGGATGTCTGCCAACTCGTTGTCGGTCATTTTACTGACGTCCACGCCATTCAGGAAATAGCTCCCGCTGCTGGGAGTATCCAGGCAGCCCAGGGTATTCATCAGCGTGGATTTCCCCGACCCCGAAGGCCCCATCATAGCGACAAATTCATTTTTATTGATCGACAGGTCGATTTCGCGCAGAGCCCGAACGATTTCAGTTCCAACTTGATAGTTTTTAACGATTTTGGTCAGGCGAATAATTTCTTTTGCCATACTTTTTTCTTATTGGATAACAAAAGTAAGAAGAATGGTTGATATAATCGGGCTTTGACCAGAAAATTAGAATTCTTTCCTGATTCGGGAAACCTGGCCTGTTTCTCAATTCAGGTGAATGGGTAAGTCTTGCGGCGGTTTTCTTTAAACGGCCACCACCTCCTTGATTTGTGGAAGTACTTTTTTCAAGGTGGCTTCCACACCGTTTTTCAGCGTCATGGTGCTGAAAGCACAGGATCCGCAAGCGCCTACCAGCTTCACATTCACGGTAAAATCTTCGGTTACTTCCAGCAACTGGATGTCGCCGCCGTCCGCCTGCAAATAAGGCCGAACCTGGTCAATCACGTTGTTGACCTTTTGTTCGAGTTCGTTTTTATTTTGAATATCCATGTTTTCTCCTTTTAACGATGCATTGTTATCATGCCATCTGATCCACAGTGGCTTTTAGTTTCTTGGCAATGTTCATAAATTCTTCGCTCACCGGACTGTTGTCCACCAGGGTGATGGGCATGCCGCCGTCACCGGTTTCGGTCACTTTTTCCACGATGGGGAGTCTGCCCAGAATTTTGATGTTCAGTTCATTGGCGAGCTTGTCGCTGGCACCCTGACCGAAAATGAAGTACTTCTTTTCCGGCATGTCTTCGGGGGTGAAATAGGACATGTTCTCGATAAGACCCAGCAACGGGATGGTCAGTTTTTCCTGCCGGTACATCATGGCGGCACGACGCACGTCAGCCACGGCAACTTTCTGGGGTGTGGAAACCAGTACAGCCCCCCGGATGTTGTAGTTCTGGGCCAGCGTCAGCTGGATGTCACCGGTTCCCGGAGGCATGTCGATAACCAGAAAGTCCAGTTCGCCCCAGTCGGCATCCTTCATCAGCTGGTTGAAGGCATTGTTGGCCATGGAACCGCGCCACATCAGTGCCTGCTCGGGTTTGACAAAAAATCCGATGGACAGGATCTTGACACCGTAATTTTCCAACGGAACGAGTAAGGTTTTGCCGTCTTTTTCAACGATGCCGGGGCGTCCGTCCTCTACACCGAACATGATCGGCACCGAGGGCCCCAGCACATCGGCATCCAGGATACCTACCTTATGGCCTGCTTTCGAAAGCGCAATGGCCAGGTTGGCGGCAACGGTCGATTTTCCGACGCCGCCTTTTCCTGAAATCACAGCCACCACATGTTTCACCCCGGCCAGCGGCCGGTGTTCCTCGTCGGTAACGGGTTGCACGTCCACGGTAAGGTCCTGCCCCAGCGTGTTCTTGATGGCATTTACGGCTGATTTGTAAACAATCCCCACGGCCGGATCATCCAGCTTTTCAAAAACAATCGTGACCTTGATTTCCTTTCCCTGAATACTGACGTCTTTCACCATCTTGAGATTCACAATGTTATCCCTCTTCTTGAAGAAGATCACCTGTTTTAAGGCATCAACAACCTGTTCTTTTGTTACGGACATTAAATTTTAATTTAGATTAAATAGCAATAAAGAATTTAACGCTACAAAAATAGGCAATAATCCAACGGCAGGAAAGCCTGCGTTTAATTTTTAATTCCGTCTAAATAGCGGGAAAATCCGGGATCGTCAACCGAAAAATCCACAGCCTCAGGCCTCTATTCAATATTCGTCCCAGCTTTTGATGGCCAGATCTTCCATCCGGTAACGGCTGATGGCATAAATAAAAGCACTGGCCAGCCGGGCATTGGTGATCAATGGAACATTAAAATCGATGGCGGCACGGCGAATGTTGTAATCGTTGTTCAACTCTTCGCTGGTCAGGTTCTTGGGAATGTTGATGACCAGATCGATCTTCTTTTCCTTGATGAGATCAAAGGCATTGGGCTGGTTGGGTGTGTCGGGCCAGTGAACCAGCGTGGTTTTGATGCCGTTTTTCTTGTAAAAATCGTGCGTTCCTTTGGTGGCAAAAAGCTTGTATCCCTTGTCGGCCAGCAGACGGGCGCTGATCACCAGCTCCATTTTCGAACGGGTGGGGCCGGAGGAGATCAGAATGTTTTTCTTTGGGATCTTGTAGCCCACCGAAAGCATGGATTTTAAGACGGCTTCATAAGGATCGTCGCCGATGCAGCCCACTTCGCCGGTAGAAGCCATATCCACGCCAAGTACGGGATCGGCTTTGCTCAGACGGGCAAAGGAAAACTGAGAGGCTTTTACTCCGATATGATCGATATCAAAGAGCGACTTTCCCGGTTTTTCCACCTTTTCTCCCAGCATGATCCGTACGGCATAATCGATAAAATTGGTCTTGAGGACCTTGGAAACAAACGGAAAACTCCGCGATGCCCGCAGGTTGCATTCGATGACTTTAATGTCGTTGTCTTTGGCCAGGAACTGGATGTTGAAGGGCCCGCTGATGTGCAGTTCTTCGGCAATTTTGCGACTGATGCGTTTGATCCGGCGAACGGTTTCAACATAGACTTTCTGCGGCGGGAACATCATGGTGGCGTCACCGGAGTGGACCCCGGCGAATTCCACGTGTTCCGAAATGGCATAAACAACGATGTTGCCGTTGTCGGCCACGGCGTCCATCTCGATTTCCTTGGCGCCTTCAATGAATTTTGATACCACCACCGGATATTGTTTGGAAACTTCGGTGGCCAGGTTCAGGAAGTGTTCCAACTCTTTTTTGTTGGAAACCACATTCATGGCAGCACCGGACAACACATAGGAAGGCCGGATCAATACCGGAAAGTCTACTTTTTCGGTAAAGCGGTAAATGTCTTCCAGGCTGGTCAGTTCCTGCCACTCCGGCTGGTCTACCCCGATCTTATCCAGCATGTCGGAGAACTTATACCGGTTTTCGGCTTCGTCGATGGAAACGGGGGAAGTGCCCAGGATGGGGACGTCCTGGCGGTGCAGCCGCATGGCCAGGTTGTTGGGGATCTGCCCCCCGGTGGAAACGATCAGCCCGTGCGGATTTTCCAGTTCCACGATGTCCAGGGTTCTTTCCAGGGACAGTTCTTCGAAATACAGGCGGTCGCAGGTGTCATAATCGGTGCTCACCGTTTCGGGGTTGTAATTGATCATCACCGACCGGTAGCCTTTTTTCTTGATCGTGTACAACGCATTGACCCCCGACCAGTCGAACTCCACACTGCTTCCGATGCGGTAGGCGCCGGACCCCAGGACAACGACGGATTTGTGATCCCCCAGATAATGTACGTCATTTTCACTGCCGTGATACGTAAGGTACAGATAATTGGTCTGGGCCGGGTATTCTGCTGCCAGGGTGTCGATTTGTTTGACCACGGGCAGGATGTTCCTGGATTTCCGGTAAGCACGTACCTTGAGGATCTCCTCGTCGCTTTCGCCGATGTGATCCTTGTTGTAAATCAAACGGGCGATCTGGAAATCGGAAAATCCGGCTTTTTTGGACTCCAGCAGCAGATCGTCGGAAAGATTCTCCGGTTGGCTGACTTTTTTTAATTCGAGTTCAAGATCGTGAATGTTTTTGAGTTTTTCCAGAAACCAACGGTCTATACGTGTAAGTTCGTGCACTTCATCTACTGAAAATCCCTGGTTAAAGGCTTCCGCCACGGCAAAAATCCGGTTGTCGGTGGGATTGGTAAGTGCCGCATTCAAATCGTTGGTTTTATATTCTTTATTGGCAGCAAAACCGTGCATGCCCACCCCGATCATGCGAAGCCCCTTCTGGATGGCTTCCTCGAAGCTGCGGCCGATGGACATGATCTCGCCCACGCTTTTCATGCTGGAGCCGATTTCTTTGGATACCCCCATGAATTTGTTGAGATCCCAGCGAGGAATTTTTACCACCAGGTAATCCAGGGCGGGTTCAAAAAAGGCTGGGGTGGTTTTGGTTACGCTGTTTTTCAGTTCATGCAACCCGTATCCCAGGCCCAATTTGGCGGCCACAAAGGCCAGCGGATATCCGGTGGCCTTGGAAGCCAGCGCACTGGAGCGCGAAAGACGGGCGTTGACTTCGATCACACGGTAATCTTCCGAGTTCGGATCCAGGGCATACTGGACGTTGCATTCCCCGATCACCCCCACGGCCCGGATGATCTCGATGGAGATCTGCCGCAGTTTGTGGTACTCGCGGTTGGTGAGGGTTTGTGACGGTGCCACCACAATGCTTTCTCCGGTATGGATTCCCAGCGGATCGAAGTTCTCCATGTTACAAATAGTCAGGCAATTGTCGTAGCGGTCACGTACCACTTCGTATTCCACTTCTTTCCAACCCTTCAGCGATTCTTCTACCAGGATCTGGGTGGAATAAGATAATGCCAGGGTAGCCCGGGTGACCAATTCTTCTTTGTTGTCGCAAAATCCGCTGCCCTGACCTCCGAGGGCAAAAGCCGCCCGGACAATCATGGGAAATCCGATCTCATCAGAGGCCTTCAGGGCTTCCTCTACGGAGGTACAGGCCACCGATTTGGGTGTTTTTATCTGGATGGAGTGCAGCTTTTTGGCGAACAACTCCCGGTCTTCGGTTTCGATGATGGCGTCCACCGGGGTTCCCAGCACCCGGAGCCCGTATTTTTCCAACGTGCCGGCGCGATGCAGCTCGATGCCGCAGTTCAGAGCCGTCTGTCCGCCGAAGGCCAGCAGAATCCCCTGGGGTTTTTCTTTCTGGATGACCCGCTCCACAAAAAAGGGTGTGATGGGCAGGAAATAGATCTTATCGGCAATTCCTTCCGACGTTTGAACGGTAGCGATGTTGGGATTGATGAGCACTGTTTCTATTTGCTCTTCCTTGAGCGCTTTCAGCGCCTGGGAGCCGCTGTAGTCGAATTCACCGGCTTCGCCGATTTTCAGGGCACCGGAACCCAATACCAGTACTTTTTTTATTTTTTGCGTTTTCATGTCGTTTAGGATTTGCTTTTTTCAATGAGCTGGATGAAATCTTCAAACAAAAAGGCGGTATCCGTCGGGCCGCTGGAAGCCTCGGGATGAAATTGGGTGGTAAAGATCGGTTTGGATTTATGGCGGATGCCTTCGTTGCTGCCGTCATTCAGGTTGGTGAAGAAGATCTCCCAATCCTGGCCGAGGGTATGGTCGTCCACGGCAAAGCCGTGATTCTGAGAGGTGAGGTAGGCTTTATTGGTGCCAGACTGCAGCACCGGTTGGTTGTGGCTCCGGTGGCCGAACTTCAACTTATAGGTCCTGGCACCGGAGGCCAGCGAGATCAGCTGATGCCCCAGACAGATGCCGAAAACAGGCTGCGGCTCCCCGAGTGAAGTCCGCAAATGTTCGATGGTCGGCACACACATTTCCGGATCTCCCGGACCGTTGGAAATGAAGAGCCCGTCGTATTCCTCCTCACTGTAATCATAATCCCACGGCACACGGATCACCTGTGTGTTGTAACGTAGCAAATACCGGATGATGTTGTTCTTGACCCCACAATCGATCAGCAGGATCTTGTACTTTCCGTTTCCGTAAACTGTTTTTTCTTTGATGCTGACGTTTTCCACCAGGTTGGTCTGGTTGGGATCATAGAACGGGATGTCCTCGTTGAAAACAATTTTTGCCAGCATGGCACCCTTTTCCCGGATGTGTTTGGTCAGCCTGCGCGTGTCGATGCCGAAAAGCGCCGGCACTTTTTCGTCCTTCAGCCATTGCGCCAGGCTTTGCGACGCATTCCAGTGGCTGTGTTTTTCGGAATAATCGGAAATGATCAGTGCGGAGATGTGCACCCTTTCCGATTCGAAATGCTGCAGCATTTTATGTTCGATTTCTTTTCCCGGTACCCCGTAATTGCCGATGGTGGGATAGGTCAGAACCAGGATTTGGCCGCTGTAGGAAGGGTCTGTTAAACTCTCGGGATATCCCGTCATGGCGGTATTGAAGACAATTTCGCCGGCAACGGATTGTTCGTATCCGAAGGAATATCCTTTAAATTCAATGCCATCTTCCAGAATTAAGCGTGCCTGTCGGTAGGAATTTAATTTCATAGCAGTTTTTTATAAAAAACCGTGACGGTTTTACACACTTTTTTACTACCACAGCAATCGGCGTTTTCGAGATTGTCGTGGCATTTGTATCTTTCCAACAATGTAAAGAGGTACAAATTTATCCGGGGTCCAAAAATAAACTAATTCTAAATAAGAGCGAAGAAAATCCTTGGAAAACTGAGATCCCTTTTTGTTGAAAGGTTTGAAAAGTATTTAAAATCAGAATTTTAAAAAAGACTCCTGCGTTTGAAAAATGTCAGATATTATTTTATGCAACCGTTTGTTTCCGTCGGTTCGGCGACTGGAATTGCATATTTCAGTGAAGAGACCGCTTATTTCAATTCCATCATATTGGATAAAAGGATGAGGGCGGTTTCCACGTTGGTGACTTTGTTGAATACCAGCGTCAGTTTTTCCTTTTTCTCTTTCATCTCACAACAATGCGGATTGTGTTTGATGGCTTCCAGGATCTTGCCGAAGGCTTCCGACTGGAAGTAATCCGAATCCCGGTTCCCGGTGAAATAAGCAACCATTTTGTTAAACTTCAGGACCAGTTTTTCAAAACCCAGGTCTTTGGCCAGCCATCGCAGCCGGATGGTATTCATCAACGCCCGCGTTTCTTTGGGTACCGGCCCGAAGCGATCGATGAGCTGTTGCTCGAAATCCTTCAGCTGGGTCTCTTCTTTAAGGCCTTCCAGCTCTTTGTAAAGCGTCAACCGTTCGGCAATGTTGCTGATATAATAATCGGGGATCAGGATCTCCAGATCCGTTTCCAGCTGGCACTCTTTCACATATTCGCGCTTTGATCTTTCATCCTCATACAGCTGGCTGAACTCACTTTCTTTCAGCTCTGCGAGCGCTTCATCCAGGATCTTCTGGTACATCTCAATGCCGATTTCCGTGATGAAACCACTTTGTTCGGCACCCAGGATATTTCCCGCACCGCGGATGTCCAGGTCGCGCATGGCGATGTTGAATCCGCTGCCCAGTTCGGCATATTCTGTGATGGCACGCAGCCGCTTCCTTGCATCTTGTGGCAACGAAGAAAGTGGCGGCGTCAAAAGATAACAAAAGGCTTTTTTGTTGGAACGCCCCACCCGGCCCCGCAGCTGGTGGAGGTCGCTCAGCCCGAAATTCTGCGCATTGTTGATGATGATGGTGTTGGCGTTGGGGATGTCCAGTCCCGATTCCACGATGTTGGTGGAAAGCAGTACGTCGTACAACCCGTTGATGAAATCCAGCATCACCTTTTCCAGATGATGGCCGTCCATCTGGCCGTGGGCCACACCGATCCGCACGTTGGGAACAAATTTCTTTAACATATCATATACGCTGCCGATGTTCTGTACCCGGTTATGGATGAAAAAGACCTGGCCGCCGCGGGAAACTTCGTACTGGATGGTGTCGCGGATGGTATGTGGGTTAAAGGAACGCAATTCTGTTTCCACGGGAAAACGGTTGGGGGGCGGCGTGTTGATGATCGACAGGTCGCGGGCGCCCATCAGCGAAAACTGCATGGTGCGCGGAATGGGCGTAGCCGTCAGGGTCAGGGTGTCAACCTGGGTTTTCTTTTGCCGGATCTTTTCCTTGGCGGCCACCCCGAATTTTTGCACTTCGTCCACGACGAACAGCCCCAGATTTTTCAGGATCACGTCTTTGCTCAGGATGCGGTGCGTCCCGATCATGATGTCGATTTTGCCTTCGGCCAGTTTTTGCAGGCTCTCTTTTTGTTGTTTGGCGCTTTTAAAGCGGTTCAGGTAGTCGATGGTGACCGGAAATTCCTTCAGCCGCTCGCTGAAAGTCTTGTAATGCTGCAGCGCCAGAATGGTGGTCGGCACCAGCACCACCACCTGTTTTCCGTCAGTTACCGCTTTAAAGGCAGCACGGATGGCGATTTCGGTTTTCCCAAAACCCACATCTCCGCAGACCAGCCTGTCCATTGGATGCGGTTGCTCCATATCATGTTTTACGTCGGCAGTTGCTTTGGTCTGGTCTGGCGTGTCTTCATATATAAAACTGGCTTCCAGCTCGTTTTGCAAATAGGTATCGGCACTGAACTGAAAACCTGATTCGGTCTTTCGTTTTGCATAAAGCTTGATGAGGTCGCGGGCAATGTCTTTAACCTTCGATTTTGTTTTGTTTTTTAACTTTTCCCAGGCGCCTGAACCCAGCTTATTCAGCACGGGCGGTTTCCCTTCGCTGCCCACATACTTCGAGATCCTGTGTAAGGAATGGATGCTGACGTAGAGAATGTCGTCGTTTTTATAGAAAAGGCGGATGGCTTCCTGTTTTTTTCCGTTGTTCTCGATGATCTGCAATCCGTCGTACCGCCCGATGCCGTGGTCGATGTGGGTAACGTAGTCGCCCGGTTTTAAATCATATAATTCCTTGATCGATAAGGCCTCTTTGCGACCGAAACCTTCCTGTAAATGGAATTTGTGATACCGTTCGAAGAGTTGATGATCGGTATAACACAGGGCTTTGATCTCCTGATCCACAAATCCTGCGCTGAGGCTGGTTTCTATCGCTTTGAAAAGCGGGATGTGCGGTCCACCGGCACCTGCCCCGACAATGCTGTCGAAGATGCTGTTAAGCCGGGTGATCTGGGCCGGATTTTCCGAAAGGATAAACGGCGAATATCCTGCGGCACTCTGGTCCTGCAGGTCTTTCAGCAGCAACTCGAAATTCTTGTTGAATGCGGGTTGCGGGGACTGCCGGAAGGTAATGGTTTCAGCTTCGGTGAAGTGGACTCCCGGCCCGAATTCGAGGGTCCGGAAGTGTTTCAGTTTTTCGATGAACTGCCCGCCGTCGATGAAGAGTTTATCGGGTTCCAGTGCATTTTTATGCTCATCATAGGTGTTCAGCGCTTTTTCGTACTCCGAAACGATCCGGTTGTGCGCATAGTCCACATCCTCGAGCCACCAAAACGTGTGGGCCGGAATATAATCCATAAAACTGATGCGTTCTTCTTTGAGTTGCCGGTCCTGGACATTGGGGAGCAGGGTGACGCGTGAGAGGTTCTGCAGCGACCGCTGGCTTTCGGGATCGAAGGTGCG
>JBJKPL010000076.1:0-10174 GCA_046706345.1 Candidatus Sulfidibacterium sp. | reverse complement strand
ATCCCAGGGTGGGGGGTATCAAAGCAAAAACCTGTCCCGCTGTGCGAGATGGGTTTCCTCTTCTAAGATCTTAGATCGTTGATCGGTGTTCGGTATTCCCTTGGGGATTAACTGCATTGATCCCAGGGTGGGGGGTATCAAAGCAAAAAACCTGTTCTGCGGGGCAGAACTGTTTTTCTTTTCCCAGCCTTATGAAAGCAAACTTCCAGCGGCGAGGAAAAGAAAAACCCATGTTTTCACACGGGTTTTTGCTTTGCGGAAGGTAAGGGATTCGAACCCTTGGTACGCAAATGCGTACAACGGTTTTCGAGACCGCCCCATTCGACCACTCTGGCAACCTTCCGGCGGCAAAATTAGAAAATTATGGTTTTCTGCAAGGAACTTTTTTTAATTAATTACATTACTGTATTTCAATTCATTGAGTAGATTTTAACCGAAAGGGCTCAGAGATTGAACCAGCGGGTTCAGTCAGAATCTTAGACCAGAGAGTTCTTAAATCCCGCGAAATACCAGTATCTTTAACAAAAAATATCACTTTTTAAAACAATTTGGAATTATTTTAAATAAGAAAAATGTTGTAAATTTGCACCCGAAATAAACGAATAATTAATTTTTGAAATCATGTCTAAAAACAGACGGTTTACCTTAGATTCAACAGACAAACCTACCCTGGAAAAATGGTATCGCCTCATGACCCTGGGAAGACAACTGGACGACAAAGCGCCAAATTACCTGAAGCAGGCGCTGGGATGGTCATACCATGCCCCGTATGCCGGACACGACGGCATTCAGCTGGCCATCGGGCAGGTTTTCGATAAAGAAAACGACTTTTTGTTCCCTTACTACCGTGATATGCTTACCGCCATTTCTGCGGGCCTCACGGCTGAAGAAATTATTTTAAACGGTATTTCCAAAGCGACCGACGTGGCCGGAGGCGGAAGGCACATGTCCAATCCAATCACTTTGCCAAACCCGAATGGCACATCCAAAACGTATCATCGGCCACCGGAAATCATACGTTGCACGCCGTCGGAACCGCCCGTTCTATAAAAATTTATGGCGGCAAAGGGGTTTCCATCAGTTCGCAAGGCGAATCCTCCACATCGGAAGGCTATGTCTTTGAGGCCATTAACGGGGCTGCCAAAGAAAAACTCCCCGTGGTTTTTGTGATCCAGGACAACAAATACGGCATCTCGGTGCCCCAGGCCGATCAATCCGCCAACGTGCGCGTTGCAGAGAATTATCGCGGCATCAGCAATCTGAAGATCATGTTTTGCGACGGCAAAAACGTATTCAACTCCATGAATACCATGTTTGAAGCCAAAGAATATGCCCAAAAGAACAGCATTCCGGTGATCGTGCATGCCAACTGCGTGCGAATTCATTCTCACTCCAATTCCGACAAACACGAATTGTATCGTGATGAAAACGAAAGACATTGCGCCGAATTATCTGATCCCCTGTACCGATTCAGGATCCAGCTGATCCATTCCGGTAAATTCACGGAAGAAGAGCTGAACAACCTGGACCTGGAAGCCAAGAAAACCATTTCGGCAGCCCATAAAAAAGCCATTGCCGCTCCGGATCCCGATCCAAAATCCATCTTCGATTTTGTGTCGCCCGAGCCTTATATCAGCACCAAATATCCCGAAGGGAACCATGACGGGTCCAAGGGAGAAAAAATGCGTCTGATCCAGGCACTGAATAGCACGTTGAAAGCGGAATTCCGCCACAACCCCGATACTTATCTTTGGGGGCAGGATATGGCCAACAAGGACAAAGGAGGGATTTTCAATGTCTCTAAGGGCATGCAGGCTGAATTCGGACCCATCCGCGTTTTTAATGCACCCATCGCCGAAGATTTTATCGTCGGCACTTCCAACGGAATGTCTCGCTATGATGACAAGATCCGTGTGGTGATGGAAGGCGCCGAATTTGCAGATTACTTCTGGCCGGCCATGGAACAGCTGGTAGACAGCTCCCACGATTATTGGCGTACCAACGGAAAATTCTCTCCCAATATGACGATACGGTTGGCTTCGGGTGGTTTTATCGGCGGGGGGTTGTATCATTCCCAGACTACCGAAGGCGCCCTGACCACCTTCCCGGGATTACGGGTCGTGTATCCTTCCATGGCTGATGATGCCGCAGGATTGCTCCGCACCGCCCTTCGGTCCAGAGGGATCACCGTTTTTCTGGAACCCAAAGCGCTGTACAACGATCCGTTGAGTGAGGCCATTGTTCCGGAAGATTTTGAAGTGCCTTTCGGGAAAGCCAGGGTACGCCGTGAAGGCACCGACATGAGCATCTTTACCTTTGGTAACACCTTGCCCATGACCTTGCAGGTGGCAGAGCAACTGGAAAAAGAAACAGGGAAATCCATCGAGGTCGTGGACCTGCGTTCGCTGGTACCGCTGGATAAGGAATCCATCATCAAATCCGTAAAGAAAACTTCCCGGGCCCTGGTGGTACATGAAGACAAGGTTTTCTCAGGCTTTGGGGGGGAAGTGGCCGCTACGATTACTTCCGATGCATTTGAATTCCTCGACGCACCCGTAAAAAGGGTAGGAGCTACCTATACACCCATCGGATTCAACAGGATCCTTGAAAAAGCCATCCTGCCGAATGTCGAAAAGATCAAAGAAGCTGCCAAAGAACTCCTTGAATATTAAGACTACTCCATACTATGAAAGGCTGTCGGTCTCAGGATTGACAGCCTTTTTTATTGGAATTTCAGGATGAATCAGAAATCAGGGCGGTTCAAACAGGTTTAAAAAAGCCTTTTAAAATCCCGAGGAAGGATCTGACATCTTCTTTTGTAAGGACCCATTCGGAAATAGTGGTTGCCGTCTGTTTTTGGAAAACAAGATACTGATGCGAGGCGCTGGTCAAAAAACTCAGCGAAGTGGCCACGGCCGCACCCAAATATCCATAAACCGGGATCAGCGTGAAAGCAACGATGAGCATGACGATAAAACCCGAAATATTCGACCACAGATTGACCTTCGGTTTTCCGATACCCGAAAAATAATGACTGAAAATGTTGCTGGCTGCCAGCGCCAGGATACCCGGACTCAGGGCAAGCACGATCCATCGTATCGCTCCAAAACCCGTTCCGAAAATGGCAGCATACGTGCGGAACGGAATGCACAGCAGCACGACCAAACCCACAAAGGTCAGGGTAAGCGAAAATTTCATGGATTTCAGGGTCAGGTTTTTTGAGTACTGCAGATCCCGGGAGTTGGAAATCGAAGAAAACTGAACCAGTGAAATGCTTTGCCCTGCCAGACGCAATCCTTCGGTGAGTTGTACGGCCGCACTGAACAAACCCAGTGGCGCAAAGCCGTCAAAAATGCGTAACAGATAATAGCTAAATCTTTTGTTCCCCAGATGCAGGATGTTGGCCCCCTGGGTCATGGAACCGTAATGAAGGATCTTTTTCACCTCGCGGTTCCAACCTCGGAATGTGAATCCTTTTCTGTTTTTTTTCAACGCAAAAAATCCGGATAATGCACTGGCAAGCCAGGAAATGCCGAGGGCAAGGACATAAGAAAGAACTTTGTGCTCCCCGCGAATGAGCATCAGAAAAGAGAAAACTCCTATGAATATCACGATCTGGAGCATGAAAATAAAATTGTAAGCCCTGATCCTGTTAAAACCGAGCAAAAGATTGTAATGCGCCTGCATGAAGCCGTTCAGCAGGGCGAGCACAACGATCCAGAAGGCAAATCCCGCGGGAATGACCGCCGCTTCGGCGGCAGGAAAATAATGAAATACGATCCGTCCCAGAAAAACAACGCAAACCACGATCCAAAGGATCCAGAAATAGGCGGGTAGCAGCAGACGGGAAAAAGGAGTCCGCGAAGCGAAATAAACCAGCGCACTTCCCGCCAAAAAGTCCACCAACAGCTGGATCAGCGTCACATCCACCACGATCAGGCTGATCTGCCCCAGCATTTCCCGCCCCATCAAACGGGTGATCATCAACAGCGCCAGCAGGTTGAATAAAGCGTTCAACAGGCGGGTGGCCGTGGTTCCTATTATGTTTTTCATGATCATGGTTCCAGCAAATTTAGCAATATTTGGTTCCGGCCACTTTGCTTAGTTGGGCGGAGAGAAACCATTATTGTATTATTTTTGAACAACCTGAAAAATAGGAATGAAGTTATCCGTTGTCATCGTCAACTACAATGTAGAGCACTTTCTGGAGCAATGCCTGATCGCTGTGCGTCACGGGTTGCGGCACCTGGAGGGTGAGATTCTGGTGGTGGACAACAATTCGGTAGACGGATCGCTGGAGATGCTCCGGACCAAGTTTCCTGAAGTACAGGTAATTGCCAACCAAAAGAACCTGGGTTTTGCCAAAGCCAACAATCAGGCCATCCGAAAGACCCGGGGCGAGCTGATCCTGCTGCTTAACCCGGATACGGTAGTGGAAGCAGACACCTTTGAAAAGGTTGTTCTTTTTATGGATGAACACCCGGAAGCCGGCGGGCTGGGGGTTAAAATGGTGGACGGTTCCGGAAAGTTTCTTCCTGAATCCAAACGAGGCCTGCCGACTCCTTCGGCTGCCTTTTACAAAATATTCGGCCTGGCAGCACTTTTTCCTTATTCCAGGCGCTTTGCAGCCTATTATGCCGGCCATCTGAACGAAAACGAAACCCATGAAGTGGCGGTGCTGGCGGGAGCCTTCATGCTGATCCGGAAATCGGTACTGGACAAAACCGGCCTCCTGGACGAGACTTTCTTTATGTACGGCGAAGACATCGACCTTTCGTATCGCATTACCCGGGCCGGGTACAAAAACTATTACTTCCCTGAAACACGCATCCTGCATTACAAAGGCGAAAGCACCCGGAAAAGCAGCGTCAACTATGTGCTGATGTTTTATAAAGCCATGCTGATCTTCGCGGAGAAACATTTTTCTGGAAAAAATGCACGGCTGCTGACTTTGTTCATCCGGATTTCCATCTATTTCAGGGCTTTGCTTGCGCTGCTGGCGCGTTTTCTGGAAAAAACCACCCTGCCGCTGCTGGACTTTTTGATCCTCTGGGCCGGAATGGATCGTATCCGGATTTTCTGGGCCCATCATTTCACCTATCCGCAAGGCGGAAATTATCCTGAAACTTTTGTGCATTTTATCCTGCCGGCTTATGCTGTGGTGTGGCTGGGGGCCATCTTTTTCAGCGGCGGTTACGAAAAACCATTCCGGATCAGGAAGGCCCTGCTGGGGATGCTATCAGGAACCGTGATCATTCTGGTGTTGTATGCCTTGCTGCCGGAAAGCCTCCGGTTTTCGCGGGGACTGATCGCCGCGGACATGCTCTGGGGCCTGATCGCCGTGCCGTTGCTGGGGTTTGTTCTGAACCGGATGGGCTTTCGGAATTTTAAATCCGGAAATCAATTCAACAAGCGGTTTCTCATCATTGGCGACGAAAAGGAATCTGAGCGGGTTGCCGGGATACTGAATGCTTCGGTGGCCGGGCCTGCTTTTATCGGAAAAATCGTTCCGGTGGAAAATGCTGCCAGGCCCGCAGGATATTTGGGAAACATCCTGCAGGTGAAAGACATCATCAACATCTACCGGATCGATGAGGTGATCTTCTGTTCCAAAAACGTGTCCCATCAGACCATCATCGATAAAATGGCGGAATGGAAGCCGGAAAAAGCCACATTCAAAATCGCACCGGAAGACAGTTTGTCCATCATCGGAAGCAACTCCATCAACACCCGGGGGGAACTCTATACCGTCGGGATCAACGCAGCCTACAGCCCGGCCAACAAAAGAAACAAAAGAGCGCTTGACCTGGTATTTTCCACTGTTTTTCTGATCTTTTCTCCCTTGCTGATCTTCGTCATGAAGGAAAAGAAAGGTTTCTTTCAAAACCTTTTTTCTGTATTCACCGGAAAAAAATCCTGGGTCGGCTGCACGCCGACGGACCTTCATCCGGCGTACCGGGATTTGCTGAAACCTGGGGTCCTTTCACCTCTGGATGGCATAGAGCCCGGGACCGTTGATCCGGCCACTCGGAACAAACTCAACCTCCTGTATGTCCGTGATTTTTCCCTACTTCGCGACATGAATCTCATCTTTGCCGGATTCAGAAAACTGGGTAGAAGATAAAGCCCCACCTACCGGAGTCCCGCAGGAATTTATTTGTTTCCATCGATGCGTATCTGCGAACCCAAACCCGAAAGTTATTATCTTTGCAACCAATTTATGGGAAGGATATTAGCAATAGATTACGGGCAAAAACGGACAGGCCTAGCAGTCACGGATGAACTGCAACTGATCGCCACCAGCCTGGGCACTGTTGCGACACGGGAGATCTGGAATTTTCTGACCGAATATCTTCAGAAAGAAAAAGTGGAAACCCTGGTGGTGGGCGAACCGCGCGACATGCAAAACCGCCCTTCGGACTCCAGCCGCTTCGTGGAACCTTTTGTCGGCAAGCTTCGGAAGACATATCCGGATGTGAAGATTGAACGGTTCGATGAACGTTTCACCTCCAAAATAGCCCACCAGGCGATGATTGACGGAGGGTTGAAAAAACAAAAACGCCGTGACAAGGCGTTGGTTGATTCCATCAGTGCCACCCTGATCCTGCAGTCCTACCTGGAATCTTTAAATTTTTTGAAAACATGATGTTACCCATCACCGCATACGGACATCCGATCCTGAAGAAAAAAGGAGAGGAGATCACCAAAGATTATCCTGATTTGCAGCAGCTTATTTCCGACATGTTCGAGACCATGTACGAATCCCACGGCGTGGGTCTGGCGGCCCAGCAGGTGAACCGTGCCATCCGGCTGTTTATCGTGGATGCCAGCCCTTATGCCAATGAATTTCCGGAAGCCGAAGGTTTTAAAAAAGTCTTTATCAACTCGGAGATCATCCGCAGGGAAGGAGAGCCCGTGGAATTTGAGGAAGGTTGCCTGAGCATCCCGGGCATCAACGAATACGTTAGCCGCGAGCCCGTCATTTACATGAATTACTATGACGAGGATTTCAATTTCCATCAGGAAGAACGCTTCGAAGGCATCCAGGCGCGGATCATGCAACATGAGTACGATCACAACGACGGGATCCTTTTTGTGGAACGAATTCCCAGCTTCAAAAGGATCCTACTGAAGAGAAAGCTCAACGACATTACTACGGGCAAATTCAAGCCTGCCTATAAGATGTTGTATCCCAGGAAAAAAGTCAAACAGCGGTAATCCAGATCAGTTCATGGTGGGATCGGCGGGGAATTTGCCCCACAGCTGGTAGTCGAATCCCAGTTGCTTTGTAAGCTCGTTCCACAGCATACGGGGTTTCGTATGAAAGATCTGCTTTGGAGTGATGCGGGTGACGGCCCATGAGTTTCTCCGCAATTCACCTTCCAGTTGGTTGGCACCCCAACCGGAGTAACCCAGGAAGAATCGGATATTTTTTTCGTTCAGCTGGTTCAGCGAGGCCATTTCTTTGACACTTTCCATACTGCCACCCCAGTAAAGCCCGTCCATCACGGGAATAGAGGCTTCGATGCGGTCTCCGAGGGTATGGATAAAAAATAAGCGGTTGGCATCCACAGGCCCCCCCAGAAACATGGGCAGATCCAATTCAGGAAAATCCTGCAGCGCTTCGTTGAGTTTGGTTTTTACGGATTTGTTCAGGATCAGGCCAAAAGAGCCTTCCGGATTATGTTCTGCCAGCAGTATGACAGATCTTCCGAAATAGAAATCGCCCATAAAAGGTTCAGACAACAGCACCTGGCCCTTCACAGGCTTCAGATTATTCGATTTTATTTGTACCAGGCGATCTATTTTCATTTGTTCCTTGATTATTCTATTTTTACACTTTATATCTCGACAAAAATTATACCATAAAGATAGTGGATAAAATCAACAATCACAACAAGTTTGTTTCGCTGCGGAATAAATATCCCTGTTTCGTGTATGAAAATTTTTCGGTGAAGCGAACGAAAACGGCGTTGCAGGCGGATTTCCATTTTGATCTTGCCGGAGCTTATACTTTCCGGCCCCGGATCGAGATCCCGGCCCGTTCATTTTATGATTTTGATGCCCTCGGAGACGTTCTGATCGCAAATCTGGTCTTTCCTATCGGATTGGTTGAACTGATCTCTTACTGGAAAGCTGCCTGTCCGCCGAAAGTCGTGGTGAAATGCGGCAGCCTGGATGAAACCCAGATCCATTGGTGGAAAAAATTGTATTTCCATGGCCTGGGCGAGTTTTTCTACCTAAACGGGATCGAAACCGATCCGAAAATGTTCATGGAGATCGTGTCGGAAGGCGCCACTTTTTCTGCGTCGGACCTGCCGCTGGATCAAAGGAAGGTACTGGTGCCTGTCGGAGGAGGAAAAGATTCCGTTGTCAGTCTGGAGCTTCTGAAAAACAGCAGCTTTCAGGTAATGCCTTATGTGGTCAACCCACGCGAAGCCTCCATCCGTTCCATGGAGATCAGCGGTTTCAAAGAAGAAAGTGCGCTGATACTAAACCGAACACTGGATCCGACCTTGCTCCAACTCAACGACCTCGGATTTTTGAACGGTCACACGCCCTTTTCTGCATTGCTGGCTTTTACCGCCTCGATGACCGCTCTGGCGGCCAGCGCTGGGAACGTGGCCCTTTCCAACGAAAACAGCGCCAACCAAAGTACCGTCCCGGGGTCAATGATCAACCATCAGTATTCCAAATCCCTGGAATTTGAAAACGACTTCAGAGAGTACCTGAATAAATATGTCCACAAGAACCTTCAGTATTTCAGCTTTTTGCGACCGATGAATGAATTGCAGATTGCGACTTTGTTTGCCGGTTTTCCGCAACATTTCATGAGTTTCCGAAGTTGCAACGTGGGCAGCAAAACCGATCGCTGGTGCGGTCATTGTCCGAAATGTCTTTTCACTTATATCATTCTTTCTCCTTTTTTGGATCGGAAGGTGCTAATGGATATTTTCGGTGGAGATTTGCTGGCGGACCGCTCCCTGGAACCCATATTCAGAGAACTCACCGGCCTGGCTGAAGTCAAACCTTTTGAATGTGTGGGAACACCGGAGGAAGTGAAGGCTGCCTTGTGGAAATCGACCAATAAAACGACCCTTAACGCACTTTTGGCCAACGAATTCCCACGTGTTTTTGAAGGGACGGATCCGGCCGTTTTCGACCGTTTGCTAAAGCATTTCAGCCCTGACCACAACCTTTCCGAATCATTTTTTAAACTGTTAATACAGGCGTTTAATGACAGAAAAATTTAATTCCTTTTTTGAAGGCAAACGACGGGTGCTTATACTGGGATACGGAAGGGAAGGCCGATCCATGGTTCGGTTTTTGAAAAAATATTATCCCGGAATTTCACTGGGCATCGCCGATAAAAACGGGAATCTGGATCAGGATCGTGATCTGCAGGCACAACTTCATTTAGGAAATGACTATCTCAATGCGTTGCCGGAGTATGATCTGATCATCAAGTCTCCGGGTGTATCCCTTGGGAATCAGGAACCTGAGATCCTGGAAAAGGTTACGTCGCAGACGGAAATGTTTCTTACCGTCTTTGGAAAACAAACCATCGGGATCACCGGAACCAAAGGAAAGTCAACCACTTCCACGATGGTTTTTCATCTTCTGAAATCCTCCGGAAAAGACGCCCTTTTGCTGGGCAATGTGGGCTCGCCTGCTTTTGATTCCATCGAAGCCATTCATGAAAATACCTGGATCGTATACGAACTTTCGGCTCATCAGCTGGAGCATGTCCGACACGCACCGCATATTGCCGCCTTACTGAACATCTATCCTGAACACTTAGACTATTTTCCCGATTTCAATGCGTATCGATCTGCAAAACTGAATATTCTGAAATATCAGCAACCTGATGATATTGCCGTTTGCGGAATTCCGGTGGAAACCGGAAGGCCTTGCTATACCATGAAGGCCCCGGAACAGGAGATCGGGGAGTTGCTGGGGGATGGTATCACGGGGCAGAAGCTGCTGGAGATGGCACATCTGAAAGGCAATCATAACCTCTCGAACCTGCTGTTGGCCCTGCGCGTCGTCCAGGCAGCAGGCATCCCTGCACGGGAAAGTTTCAGGCATTTGTTCACTTTCACCCCGTTGCCGCACCGGCTGGAATATATCGGGATCTTTGGCGGCATTGAATTTTACAACGACAGCATTTCCA
>JBJKPL010000075.1:0-9674 GCA_046706345.1 Candidatus Sulfidibacterium sp. | reverse complement strand
CATTGTGGGCATTGACTTCTCGGAATGTTCCCTGAACGCCCTGGAACATGCCGTTTCCATCGCAAAACATGCCAAAGCCGGAATTACCATGGTGTGGGCCAACCACCTGGATTATTCCAAAGAGATCTTCGCTTCGGAACCGGAGAACCTTCAGAATGAAGTAAAAAGGCGTTTTTCGGCGCTGATCCAAAAGTATGAACCTGCGATTGCCGATGCGGGTATCGATTTCTACATCGAAAAAGGAAAGGTTTACAAAGCCATCTGCGATGTCGCCAAACGGGTGGAGGCTTTTCTGATCGTGATCGGGACCCACGGTTCGTCGGGGTTCGAAGAGTTCTGGATCGGCAGCAATGCCAACCGGATCGTTTCTTCCAGCAAACTGCCCATCCTGAGCATCCGGACCGGCGTGGACTCTTCCGCGGAGATCCAAACCATTGTCATGCCCCTGGACACGACCGTCGTCACACGGCAAAAAGCGCCCATTACCGCACTGATCGCAAAATACTTCAACGCCGAGGTGCACATTCTGGGCCTGTATACCTCCTCGCTGGATGACATGCGATTCCGGATCCGGAATTATGTGGAACAAACCGAGACCTATTTCAAGAAAAACGGGGTCCGCTTCCGTTCGGTATACCTCGAAGCCGACAACATCACCGAAACGGTGATCGAATATGCCAAAAAAGTGGGCGCCAACCTCATCACCATCATGACGGAGCAGGAAACCACCACCGCCAACCTTTGGCTGGGGCCTTATGCCGCCCAAATGGTGAACCATTCTCCCATCCCCGTGCTCAGCGTTCATCCCGAAAAGAATGCCCATTTTGCGTAGGACGCGGGCAGGAACCAGATCCGACATCAGACAAAAGTTTTCTGACCTCGCGCGAGGGAAATCGTAAAAAAAGCCGGTTTTGACACCGGCTTTTATAATTTATTGTTTTATCTCATCCTGATTTTTATCGAAGAACCTGTACTCCAGCAATTGATAATTGCTCATGGACTTCACCCGGACCCATCGTCGGAACTCCAGGAACCATTTCCATCGTTTTGAAAAGACCCCTCTAGTCAGAAAGGCATAAATAAACGGATGGACGGCCAGGGTCAGATGGCTTTGATTCTGATCCCGGATCAGGTATTCCAGGTTGTTTTCCACATCGTCCACCACGGAGATGCTGGATTTGATCTGCCCGGTGCCGTTGCATACGGGGCATTTTTCCAGGACTTCCACGTTCATTTCGGGACGGACCCGTTGCCGTGTGATCTGGATCAGGCCGAACTTGCTGGGAGGCAGGATCGAATGTTTGGCCCGGTCTTTGGCCATTTCGTTGTTCAGATGGGTAAAAAGCGTTTTGCGGTTGCGGGCATCGCGCATGTCGATAAAATCGATGACGATGATGCCCCCCATATCGCGTAACCGCAGCTGCCGGGCAATTTCCGTGGCGGCTTCCATGTTGGTGGCCAGCGCATTTTGTTCCTGGGAATTGTCCTTGTTCACGCGGTGGCCGCTGTTGACGTCGATGACGTGCAGGGCTTCCGTGTGTTCGATGATGAGATAAACACCACTTTTTATGGTAACATTTTTACCAAAAGAATTTCTTATTTGCCTTTCAATGCTGAAATGCTCAAAGATCGGTTCCCGGCCTTTGTAGAGCTTGGCAATGTCTACTTTTTCGGGAGCGATCTGGGATATGAAGGATTTAATCTCTTCATACATGGAGGGATCGTTAACGTAAATGCTGTTAAATGATTCGTTAAGAAGATCTCTTAATATGGCGGAAGTACGATCCAGCTCACTTAATACTTTCTGCGGCGCCTTGAGGTGCGGTAATTTGGCGGATATTTTCTCCCATTTGGAGACCAGGTCACGGAGGTCTGCATCCAGTTCTGCAACTTTTTTATTTTCGGCCACGGTACGGACGATGACGCCGTAGTTGTCGGGCCGTAAGCTTTTGATCAGGCGTTTGAGCCTGCCTCTTTCCTCGCTCCCTCTGATTTTCTGGGAGATGGAAATTTTGTCAGAAAAGGGAAGCAGCACCAGATATCGGCCGGGGAAAGAAATCTCCGTCGATATTCTCGGTCCTTTGGTGGAAATGGGTTCTTTGGCGATCTGAACCAGGATTTCCTGTCCGGGGCTTAGGACCTTGGTAATTTTTCCTGTTTTTTCAATATCCGGTTCCGGTCTGAACTTATTGAACGAGATCTTGTTTCCGCGTCCCTGGATCATCAACCGAACGTAGTTGTTCATGGTCAATACCTGGGGTCCCAGGTCGAGATAGTGCAGGAACGCATCCTTTTTGTATCCGACATTCACGAAAGCGGCATTTAACCCGGGCATGATCTTATGGACCTTGGCCAGGAAGACGTCTCCCACCGTGAAATCGTTGTTCGTCTGTTCTTTGTGTAGTTCAACCAGAGTTTTGTCCTCAAGTAGCGCAATATTCACTTCCGTGCCATTCGAATCGATGACTAATTCTCTGTTCACTCAAATATTGTTTTACTTAATCAAATTTTGACATGTAAGGGTCTAAATTACGAGGGAATATAATTTATTCGAACCCTGTCTGGTAGGGCAAAAGCAAAGCCGGCGCCATGCCCTGCATCGCGCCGGCTTCTTAATACGCTTAAGAAATATTATTTCTTCTTATGCCTGTTTTTCCGCAAACGTTTTTTCCGTTTGTGGGTTGCCATCTTATGTCTCTTCCTCTTTTTTCCGTTTGGCATGTTATTTCAGTTAAAAAATTTAAACTATTTTGTGTTTTCTTTTACTTCGTTTACAAAAGACTTCGCAGGTTTGAAGGCGGGGATTTTGTGAGCCGGAATAACGATTGTAGTATTTTTTGAAATGTTGCGGCCGGTTTTTTCAGCCCTTTCTTTGATGATAAAGCTTCCGAATCCTCTCAGGTAAACATTCTCGCCGCTCACCATTGTTTCTTTTACACTTTCCATGAAAGATTCAACAACAGCTTGTACAGCTACTTTTTCAATTCCTGTTTTGTTGGCAATGTCTGCTACAATCTCTGCTTTTGTCATGATTTTATTTTTTAATTAATTTATAAATAGTTTATTAATTTGGCTGACAAAAATACTAAGTTTTTTTATAATTGCTAAGATTTTATGTTTTTTTTTGACCTAATGATTTCTTTATTAGCCATTTTCATTCAGTGAGGGAAGATTTTTGGACGTTATTGAGTAACTGGTACGGCAAAAACAAACGGGATTTGCCCTGGCGCCGTACCCGAAACCCCTATGCCATCTGGTTGTCGGAAATTATCCTCCAGCAAACCCGGATCAATCAGGGAATGAATTATTATCTGAAATTTCTGGAGGCTTTTCCGGATGTGTTTTCGCTCGCAAACGCGTCGAAAGATGCGGTTTACAAATTGTGGCAGGGTCTCGGGTATTACAACCGCGCCGACAACCTGATGAAAACAGCCCAGATCGTTGCCTCGAAACACCAGGGTCAGTTTCCTCAGGAACCGGAACAGCTCAAAGCCCTTCCGGGGATCGGGGACTACACGGCCGCTGCCATTGCTTCCATTTCCTTCGATGTGCCGGCACCGGTGGTCGATGGCAATGTCTACCGTGTTTTATCCCGGGTTTTCGGGATCGACACTCCCATCGACACCGCCGGCGGGAAATCGGAATTCACCCGGAAAGCGGGTGATCTCATGCAACACCACCCGCCGTCGGAATTCAACCAGGCCCTCATGGAATTCGGGGCATTGCATTGCCTTCCTGCAAATCCGGATTGTGAAAACTGCATTTTCAAAGGCCGGTGTGTGGCTTTCAAAACAGGAAAACAAGCCGACTTTCCCGTCAAAAAACCCAAAGTCCCGGTCCGCGACCGGTACCTTTATTATCTGGTCATTCGCACCGGTTCCGGAAAAAACCCGTCCTTTTATATAAGGAAACGGGAAGGCCGCGATATCTGGAGAAACCTCTACGACTTCCCCTCGGTGGAATCTTCAGCACCGTTTCCGGATGCGGGGACCGTTCTGGAGGCTGCCCGGGATCAACACCTGCTGCCCGGGCAGGATCCCTTCGTGGAAGAGGTTTCCAAAACCTACGAGCATAAGCTGACGCACTTACGGATCTTTGCACAGTTTATCGCAATAAATTTGACCGGTGCCCTCCCGAAAGAAGCCGAAAAATCCTTACTTTTGATTCAACAATCAGACATTAACAAGTATCCTGTGCCCCAGCTGATTGTTCGCTATTTGCAGGATCAGAACATCAAACATTAAAAAAAGAAGACCATCATGGCAGGATTAAACAAAGCAATTCTTATCGGCCGTATCGGAAAGGATCCGGACACATTCACCTTTGAAAACGGAACCAAGAAGATCAGTTTCACACTCGCTACCACCGAAAGCTACCGCGACAAAGACAACAACTGGGTCGATCAGACCGAATGGCATAACATCGCCGGGTACCGTTATCTGGCCGAAAAGAATTTCGCCAAAGGCGACCTGGTTTACGTGGAAGGAAAGATCAAATCGCGCAAATACGCAGACAAAGACGGGAACGATCGTTACATCACCGAGATCATCGCCGACAAGATCAATGTGCTGGTGCGCCGCAGCGCCGAACCCTATACCGGTGGCGATCAGGGCCAGGCAGCACCGCCCATGGAGCCGGAAGACGGACCGGCCGAATCGCTGGAAGACGACGATCTGCCGTTCTGACCCCCCGCACGGCAGCCGAAGACGGCCTCGCCGACTTTTGATCCATTGTATGACCGGCTTTCCGGGAGGGGAAAGGCAGTTTAATATCGTAATTGCAGGCGATTATAAATTTCTTACTATTTTTGCTTCATCGAAACACTAGAAATTTATTGCTTTGGGAGTAGTCGAATTAGATCCTGACCCTCATCTTGCCAACGTGTTGCTGAATGTTCCCTTTTTCAAAGGGTTTTCGGGTGAGGCCATTGTTACCTTGATCATACTTTTTTTGATGCTGATCATTTCGGGACTGATTTCCGGTTCCGAAACGGCGTTTTTTTCCTTTCAGCCTTCCGACATTCATAAACTCAACCTGCGCAAAGGCAAGCAGGGCAAGCGCGTGCTGGCCCTGCGCGACCGGCCCAAGAAACTGCTGGCCACCTTACTGATATCCAACAACTTTATCAATGTGGGCATCGTGGTGATCTCCACCTACCTGACCACGCTGCTGTTCAACCTGTCGGTGAGCCCGGTGCTGACCTTCCTGGTGCAGATCGTCATTGTGACGTCGTTCATCCTGATCTTCGGCGAAATCCTTCCGAAGATCTATGCCAACAAAAAGCCGGTCCCTTTTGCCCTGATGATGGCGCGTTCGCTGGAAGTCCTCATGGTTCTTTTGAAACCCATTAGCCTTCTGCTGGTGCGGTCCACCTCTTTTGTGGATGTCCGACTGGCCAAAAAACAAGCGCCTGTCAGCATTAGCGATCTGTCGGATGCCATCGACATCACGGTGGATGAAACCACGCCGGAAGACGAAAAAATGATCCTGAAAGGCATTGCCACCTTCGGAGAAAAAGAAGCCAGCGAGCTGATGCGCTCAAGGGTGAATGTCACCGCCGTGGATCTGGAAACGCCGTTTTCGGAACTGATCCGCATCGTGGTGGATTCGGGATTCTCGCGCATCCCGGTCTACGATCAGTCTTTCGACCAGATCAAAGGCATCCTGTACATTAAAGATCTGCTGCCGCTGATCGATGATCGCGATGCGCAACCGTGGCAGGACCTGCTGCGCCCGGCATTCTTCGTGCCGGAAAACAAACGCGTCAACGACCTGTTGCAGGAATTCCGTGACAAAAAGATCCATATGGCCATCGTGGTGGATGAATACGGCGGCACTTCCGGTATCATCACCATGGAAGACATCCTCGACGTGATCGTGGGCGAGATCAACGATGAATTCGACAAGGAAGACGAAGCTTTTCACTACAAAAAAATCGACGACCACACCTATATCTTTGACGCCCAGACGATGCTCAACGACCTGTGTAAGATCCTGGGCATCGACGACGAATTCTTCGACCATCACCGGGGCGAGTCGGATTCCCTGGGCGGACTGATCCTGGAAGTGGCCGGAAAAATTCCCCGGGCCGGTGAGAAAATAACCCTGCCTCCTTTTACGTTTGAGATACTGAATGCCGATGCCCGAAAGATCAACCGGGTCAGGGTGAACATCCTGGAATCGGAGGAATATGAAGATTATGAAGAGTAAGATCATCCTGCCTGTTATGCTGTTCCTGCTGGCGGCCCTGGTTTCCTGCCAGTCGGATTATACGCCGAAGCCCCGGGGCTATTTCCGGATCGACATGCCTAAAAGGAGCTATCAGAACTTTGATACCACCTTCCCCTATACGTTTCAGTATCCCACCTACGCCACCATCACCGACGATCCCTTTTCGCCGGGAAAAAAATACTGGATCGACATCCGCTATCCCCGGTTTAAGGCCACCATCCACATCAGCTACAAGGTGGTGGACCACAACCTGATCAAATACCTCGAAGATGCCCGCAGGATGGTGGTGGAGCACATTCCCAAAGCCAATGCCATCAAAGACAGTTTGATCATCGACCGGAAAAGGCATCTCTTCGGCCTGACTTACGACATCCGCGGCAACGGGGTAGCCTCGCCGTATCAGTTTTTCCTGACCGACAGCGCCAAAAATTTTGTCCGGGGGTCGCTGTACTTCTATGTTACACCCAACAACGACTCGCTGGAGCCGGTCATCCGGTTCATCAAAGGCGATATCCGCCATTTTCTGAATACGTTTGAATGGAAAGCCCTTCCGGGGAAAGACAACCGGAAATAACAATTTTTCCGGTGTCCCAGACTTTCAGTCCTCTGATTTCTATTTTTTTAGCACCTGAGGCCTGAGTTTAAACCGCTCGTCCTTTCAGGACTCCGGGGATGGCACAAGAAACAAATACTCGCCCGTGAAGACCTCGGGGCTTTACCCGAAGGCAGTTCCTTTTTTGTTCCCGATAAATCGGGATATAGCACTTACTTACGCAAAAAAGGCCGTGATAAATCGCAGAAGGCGCGACAGGTCAACGAATTTTCTTTTGAAGGCGATCCAGGTCAGTGGGAATTTCTTTTTTCTTTATCCTTGTTCAGGATCTCCGTTTGCCGGAGGATGGCTTCTTTGTGGATGCGTTTCAGGATATCCGTGAGGAACTCCTCGTCCAGCCCCAGATGGGTGCCGATGGACAGCCGGTCGCGGATGATGCCCGCCCACCGTTTCATTTGCAGGATGGTGATGTTGTTGTCGCGTTTGTATTCGCCGATCTCGTCGGTAAGCTCCATGCGTTTGGCCAGGATTTGCAACAGCTCGCCGTCGAGCTTGTCGATCTCGGTACGCAGGGTTTCCAACTGAAGCTCAAACTCGGGCGTTCCCGACCTTTTTCGCAGCACCAGCTGCTGCAACATTTCGTGCAACGCCGCCGGGGTCAGCTGCTGTCTTGCATCACTCAGCGCCTGAGCCGGGTTTTCGTGCGTTTCGATCATCAGGCCGTCCATTTCCAGGTCGAAGGATTTCTGGGCAATCTCCTGCAGGAGTTCCCGCTTTCCGGCAATGTGGCTCGGGTCGGTGATGATGGGGATCTGCGGTAGCACGCGCTTTAATTCAAAGGCGATTTCCCACATGGGCGCATTGCGGTACGGCGATTTTTCGAAGTAGTGAAATCCGCGGTGAATGGCCATAATTTGTCGAATGCCTGCCGCATGAATGCGCTCGATGGCGCCCAGCCACAGTTTCAAATCCGGGATCACCGGATTTTTCACCATCACCGGGATGGAAACACCCCGGAGCGATTCGTCAATTTCCTGCACCACAAACGGGCTGACCACGGTACGGGCCCCCAGCCACAGCATATCGACGCCGTATTTCAGGGCCAGTTCCACATGCTGGGGTTTGGCCACCTCGACGGTGGTTTTCAGACCCGTTTCTTTTTTCACCTTTTCCAGCCACGGCAACGCCGTCTCGCCGAAACCTTCGAATTCGCCCGGACGCGTACGCGGCTTCCAGATCCCCGCACGGAAAACCTTTACTTCGGGAATTCGGGCGATCTGATGCGCGGTCCGCAGCATCTGCCCTTCGCTTTCCGCACTGCACGGTCCGGCGATGATCAGCGGGTATTGCTCCGCCTCCCACAAGCCCGAAGGCATCTTGATGTCGATATCAGTACTCACGGTGCAAAAATAAGCAATTGGAACCTGGAAAAGGAATAAAAATGAACGTTTCCGGCTTTATTCGGAAACGTCTGTGCGGGAAAAACTCAGGACCGGCGGGCCTTGATCTGCTGCCAGGCAAAAATGACAATCACCAGAACAAAAGCCACCCCCATCGAAACATCGATGTAATGGCTGTATTTCATGATCTCGTTCCAGTTCTGTTTCAACACATAGCCCAGGTAAGTAAGAAAGGTATTCCAGAGGGCCGCTCCCAGGGCGGTGTAAAGCAGAAACCGGGGCATGTTCATGCGGCTCATCCCTGCCGGGATGGAGATCAGGTGCCGCACCACGGGAATAAACCGGCTGAAAAAGATGGTCTCGCTGCCGTAATGATGAAAGAAATGGTGGGTTTTGTCGAGATGCCGTTTGTTCACCAACAGGTATTTCCCATAACGTTCGAAAAAAGGCTCGCCGCCATACTGACCGATCAGGTAGGAAATATACGAACCTACGATACTGCCTGTCGTGCTGACCAGGATCACCATTTCCCAGGTGAATTTTCCCTGCACGATCAAAAAACCGGCAAAAGGCATCACGGCTTCGCCGGGAATGGGCAGCGCACTGCTTTCCATGACCATCAGGATAAAAATGCTGATGTAGCCGGTGGCGCCAATGAATTCGGTGATGTGGTTGGCTATATACTGTGTTAATCCCATCCGTTTTCCTTTTTTAAATCCGCTGCAAAGAAAAGGAATTCGGGCCGGCATTCAGATTTTATTTTAAAAAAATCCATTTTCCTTTCTGTCTCTTGTTCTGCTTCCTGCAGATTTTACTTTATAAAAACGGGCTGAACGCAGCATAGATCCCAAACAGACTGGTGATTACGACGATCATACCCACGAATTTGGAGTAAGAGCCCTGCAGCCGGTAGGGATTGGGCAAAACCCGCGTGGCCAAAGCATACAGGAATCCCAGCACCACGGGCAGCAGCGCAGCATTCATTACCTGCACCGCCACACTCAGGTTAATCAGGTTGATGCCGGAAACCACCATCAATCCGCCGCCCGTCACCATAAGGGTGTAAACCAGATAGAACCAGGGGGCCCGTTTGGGTTGAAATTCCAGCGAGCGCTTGTAGCCGCTCACTTCGCCCAGGCCCCAGGCGGTAGCCAGCGAAACAACAATGGCGGCGACCAGGGAAGCTCCCAGGATGCCCAGCGCAAACAACAGCTTTCCCACCATTACCCCCAGAAACGGCGTGAGCGCCTCTGCGATTTCCTGGACCGTATTCAGCGGGGCGCCCGGTTTATGCACGCCCAGGGTGGCCGCCACCGCCACCAAAACCGCGATCATGATGACCTGGGTGATCACGGAGCCGAGGGCCGTATCCCTTCTGGAAGCTTTTAGATCTTTTATTTTCAACCCCTTGTCCACCACCGCCGATTGATGATAAAAAACCATCCAGGGCATGATCACGGCCCCAATATTGGCGACGGCAAGATAAATAT
>JBJKPL010000074.1:0-5685 GCA_046706345.1 Candidatus Sulfidibacterium sp. | reverse complement strand
ATGCCACCGGGGATGACGGACAACCCAAAGATGCCATCATCTGGCTGGATGAACTGCGGCTGACCGGGTTTAACAAGCGTCCCGGCTGGGCTGCCACAGGTCAGCTGGTGGCGAATTTATCCGATCTGGGACGTTTTGCCGCCAGCGGCTCTTTCCGCTCGGCAGGCTTCGGAAGCCTGGATCAGCACCTGAATGAGGTCTCCCAGGATAATGTTTCCAATTATGCCGTTTCCACGGATCTGGATCTGGGCAAATTCTTTTCCAAAAAAACCGGACTGGTAATCCCACTGCATGTGGATTACGGCAAAGCCGTCATCGTACCGAAATACAACCCCTTGAATCCGGATGTGTTGCTCAAGAATGATCTGGCCACCTATGCCACCAAAGCGCAAAAGGATTCCGTCCGCAACCTGGCCATCGACTATACTCGGAATACGAGTTTCAGCCTGATGAACGTCCACAAGGAACGGACTTCGGCGGGCGGGAAAAATAAAAAGCCGAAGCTCTACGATCCGGAGAACTTCAACGCTTCCTTCTCCTATTCCCAGATCCTGCATCACAATACCGACATTGAGATGAACAGGGTGAAGACCTACCAGGGTGGTTTCGGGTATAACTTCAATACCCGACCGAAAAACATCCAGCCTTTTAAAAAGGCCAGAAAAATGAGCTCTCCCTGGCTGAAATGGCTGAAAGATTTTAATTTCAATCTGGTGCCGAATGTGATCTCCTTCCGCACGGACATGAACCGGCTGTTCAACAGCATGCGGTACCGCGATAAAAGTACCGGCGACATCATCACCTATCCGACCTATATGAGGCAGTGGACCTGGAACCGGAATTACAGCCTGCAGTATAATCTCACCCAGTCGTTGAACATCAATTATACGGCAGGTGCCAACGCGTATATCAAAGAGCCCCAGATCTATCCGGACAAAAATACCCAGGCCTGGGCGGAATACAAACGGGAGATCTGGAACCAGATCGAAAGCATGGGGACGCTGCAGAATTTCAATCATTCGCTGCAGGCATCCTACACAGCACCGCTGTCGAAGCTTCCGCTGACAAGCTGGATCAATTTGATGGGAAATTATCAGGTTCAGTATAACTGGAATGCCTCGCCGCAGTCGGTGCAGTCTTCGTTTGGAAATACGGTGCAAAATGCACGAAACATTCAGTTGAACGGGGGATTTGATTTCAACCAGTTGTACAACAAGATCCCGTTCCTGAAAAAGATCAACACGCAGGGTAATCCCCGGCGGTCGTTTGAAAGGAAGTTCGGTCCCGGGGCGCAGTCGCCGAAAAAAGAAGGCGGCAGGAAGAAAAAAGAAGCCGCGTCCGTGAGCAAGTTTGAGCGGGCCCTGTTCCGGATCCTGATGGTATTGCAGAACGGGAATTTCGTCTATCAGAAATCCGACGGGATCCAGATGTCGGGATTTACTCCGGTACCTTCTTTTATGGGTGTCGATCTGGCGCAGAATGCACCCGGTTTCGGCTTTGTGCTCGGAAGCCAGCGCGACATCCGGAGCCTGGCGGCACGCAACGGGTGGATCACCCGCGATACCACGCTGAACGAACCTTATATCACCAAACTGACCGAGCAGCTTTCCTACAAGTTGAACGGCAACATTCTGAATGCCATCAGCATCGACATCGACGGGAACCGGATTTACGGCAAAAACTATACGTCGTATTTCCGCTACAGCCCTTCGGATAATGCGTTTGAGAATTATACGCCCCAGGAGGCCGGGAATTTCAGTATTTCCTATCCTTTCATCCGGACGTCGTTCGACCGGTCCAACTCACAGAATATCTCCGCTGCGTTTGAACGATTCAAAGCCGACCGGCTCGTCATCGCCGAAAGGCTGGCCCGCAGCGACCCCCACTGGTCGGGGCAATATGCTTATGACAGCCTGGCCCGGCAGCAGTTCCCGGTGGGTTATGGTTCTACCCAGCAACTGGTCATGTATTATTCGTTCCTGGCAGCGTATTCGGGAAAAAGCGCGTCGGGTGTGGACATTGGTCGTACGTTCCCGGCATTCCCCTATCCCAACTGGCGCGTTTCTTTCAACGGACTGACGCACATCCCTGCCGTCCGGAAATTGTTCCGCAGCTTCAACATGAATTTCGGCTACAGTTCGATCCTGAGCATCAATGCCTGGCAGTCTAACGTGTCGTTCGACCCGCAAAATCCCGGCGCACTATACCCCGGTACAAACAATATCGTGAACCGGATCGACCTGGGATCGGTTTCGTTTTTCGAACAATACAACCCGCTCATCGGCATCGACTTCACCATGATGAACAGCCTGGGTGGCCGCATTGCTTTTAAGAAAACCCGGAACATCGTTCTGAGTTTTACCAACGACCAGATCACTGAGATCAACGGAAACGAACTGGATGTGGGCCTGAGCTATCATGTTAAGGGCCTGAAACTGGCCATCAAAAACTTTACTGGCCGACCGACGCGGAAATACAACACGGACCTGAACCTGAAACTGGATGTCGGGGTGCAGGACAACAAGACCGTTCTCCGTCAGATCGACCAGGAAGACAACCAGATCTCGGCGGGATCGCGACAATATACCGTCAATTTTGCCGCCGATTACCTGCTCAGCCAGAACCTGCAGCTCCGGGCTTACTTTAACTGGAACGAAAACAATCCTTACGTCTCTTCGCAATACCTGAATTCCACCACCAGCGGCGGACTGACGTTGCGGTTTTTGATCGGACAATAGTTTTTTGGTTTGACAATTTTTCGTATATTCGTTAAGGACTAATTTGGTGCTTCTTAAACAGACGGAAGTTCCCGTTTGTAAGATCGGATAAATACTACAAATATTAATCTTATGGAGAATCTTGCCAATCTCACCCTAACCACCAGCAACTGGTGGTCGGTGATCGAAAAGTACGGAAGTGAATACGGCTTGCGCCTGCTGGGAGCCCTGGTGGTGCTGGTCATTGGTTTATGGATCATCGGCCTGTTGACAAAAGGAGCCCATCGGCTGATGGACAAAAGCAACATCGAACCTTCCCTGAACACCTTCATCAAAAGCCTGGTCAGTATCCTGCTGAAGATCCTGCTGATCATCAGCGTGCTGGGCATGATGGGCATTCAGATGACCTCGTTCATTGCTTTGCTGGGCGCTGCCGGTCTGGCGGTGGGTATGGCCCTTTCGGGGACGTTACAGAATTTCGCCGGAGGGGTGATGATTTTGATATTCAAGCCTTTTAAGGTGGGGGATTTTATTGAGGCCCAGGGCCACAGCGGCACGGTGAAGGAGATCCATGTTTTTGTGACCGTGCTGAATACCCCGGACAACAAAACCATCCTGGTCCCCAACGGAAGCTTGTCTAACGGCGTCATTACCAATTTTAGTGCGCAGCCGAAACGGCGTGTCGACTGGACCTTTGGGATCGCCTATGGCGATGATTATGAAACGGCCAAGGCCTTCATCCTGGGATTGATTTCAGAGGACAACCGGATCCTGCCGGATCCCGCCCCTTTTGTGGCGTTGTCGCAACTGGCCGATAGTTCCGTGAATCTGACCGTAAGGGTCTGGGTCAATGCTGCTGACTACTGGGGTGTTTTGTTCGACCTGAATGAAAAATATTACAAGAATGCAGGGAAAGCCGGTATCAACATCCCGTTCCCTCAAATGGATGTGCACCTGGATAAATAATGGCTTGTATAGTTTCCGGATTGCAGTTTTCTGTGGCACAGGCCTAGAAAACGATCTTTAGCGGGAAGCGGATATTTTCGTGCTTTTCTGAAGAGAAATACCGGATGCTATTTTTTTTCCTTGCCGGGATTCAGTCCCTTTACTTTCGGGATCCCCGGAACAAAATCTTTCAGATAAAAGGGTTCAAAATAGGCCACGTCCTCGAATTCCTGGTTTTGGAATCGGGCTTCTGTCAGATAAGCCATGAAAGCAGCCGAAGGCAGGAACTCCTGTTCCGTAAAAACAGCGCCTGGATTAGCAGACAATAGCGGTTTGCATTTTAAAGCACCATCTCCCAGAAAGAGGATCTTTTTCCCTTCGCGGAACCAGCGGGCAAAAGAATTTTCAGTGATTACTTCCGCTTCCACCTGTTTCACTTCCATGAGCTGATGATCATACAGGGCGGTATACACTTCCATGCGGCGGGCATCGATCATCGGACAATAAAGAAAATCTTCAGGATGATTCCCTTCTTCGGTAATTTTCCCAATCATTCCTTGGGCCAGTGCCGGCAAAGTCCCCACGGCAATCAGCGGGATGTCCAGGGAATAGCAAAAACCTTTGGCAGTGGAAACCCCGATCCGTAGCCCGGTATAAGATCCCGGTCCTTTGCTGATGGCCACGGCATCCAGGTCACGGAAGCTCATTCCGGCCTGGTAGATGACTTGTTCGGAAAACAGGGTGATCTGTTCGGCGTGTGAGTTTCTGGACTTCGATTCCTGCAGGGCAACCACGTTGCCATCCACAGACAAAGCCACCGAACAAACCCTTGTTGCGGTTTCTATGTTCAGGATGTTAGCCATGCTCCGGCTTATTTTTTCCCAAACAGTTCCCTGGGCGGCACGCTAATGACTTTGTCGCCGTCTTTCAGGGTCTTGGAGACCAGGCTGTAGGGACCGGTGATGACTTTATCTCCGGGTTTCAATCCCGAAAGGATCTGAATATACATGTTGTTCTGGATCCCGGTGGTGACCAGCGTTCTTTTGGCAACTCCGTTTTCATCCAGGAACACATAATCGTTCACTTTTTTGAAGCTGGAATTATCAACATTATCATTGTTGTTGTTGTTTGGTTTTTTCATTTCCCTCCGGGCCAGGGCCGAATTTTGCGCAGCCGTATCGGAACGGGTGGTGACGGCCTGGATGGGAACCGAAAGGGCGCTGTCGGCTCTTTTGGTCTGAATTTCCACGGTACACGACATGCCGGGCCGGAAGGGCGATTCAATGGTGCTGTTCGGACGCAGCAGGTCGGCATAGGATGATTTTAAGAGCCGGATCTTCACGTCGAAGTTGGTTACCTGATCGGCACTGGTACCGGTTGTATTGTCAGAAGTGGCAATTTCCGTGACAACCCCCTTGAATTCGCGATTCAGGAAGGCGTCTACTTCAATGAGGGCCGTATCGTTCAACGACACATTGACGATGTCGTTTTCATTCACCTGAACGTCGGCTTCCAGGTTGTTCAGATTGGCGATGAGCATGATCTGGGTACCGGCAGAAAACTGAGAAGCTCCGGTCACACGTTCTCCTTTTTCCACACTCAGCGTCGAAACGGTTCCGTCGTTCGGGGCGTAAATGGTGGTACGGTTCAGGTTGTCTTCTGCCTGGGTCAGCTGGGCCTGGGCGCTTTTTACCTGGAACTGGCTGGCTTTGTATCGTTCTTTGGCCGAATTCACGCTGGCCTGAGCCACCTGAAAGGCCGACTGGGAAGCTTCATAGTCGGACTGTGAAATGACCTGGTTTTGATACAGTTTTTTATTTCTTTCAAAATCAAGTTTGGCCTTGAGATATTGGGCTTCAGATTGGGCAATCTCTGCTTTGGCGCTGGCTTCGTTGGCCTGGGCGGTCTGCAGGGCAGCCTTGATTTGCTGATAGGTGGAGATGTAGATCTTGGGATCGATCATGGCCAGTTTCTGGCCGGTCTTGACAAAATCTCCTTCTTTGACATACAAATCCACAACCTC
>JBJKPL010000073.1:0-4465 GCA_046706345.1 Candidatus Sulfidibacterium sp. | reverse complement strand
TGAAAGTGGAAAAAGCCCTTCCTAAACGTGCCTTGGAAAGTGAAGAAATCAAAAATTTGTATACCGCCCGGGGCGTGAAGATTGGTACCGATGATGATTCCAAGGCCCTGAATCTTGAAAGCCTCCGTTATCACAAGGTGATCATCATGACCGATGCCGACGTGGACGGAAGCCACATTGCCACGGTGATCATGACCTTCTTCTTCCGCTATATGCGCGAACTCATCGAGCGGGGACATGTGTATATCGCTACGCCTCCCTTGTATTTGATCAGGAAAGGAAAATCTGAACGCTATTGCTGGACCGAAGAAGAACGTGCCCAGATCGTGCAGGAACTCTCCAGCGACGGAACGGAAAAAGGTCTGCACATCCAGCGTTACAAAGGGCTGGGTGAAATGAATGCCGAACAGCTGTGGTCTACTACCATGGATCCGGAACGCAGGATTTTACGGCAGGTCAACATCGAAAACGGCTCGGAATGTGATCGTGTATTCTCCATGCTCATGGGTGACGAAGTGGCTCCGCGCAGGGAATTTATCGAAGCCAACGCAAAATATGCCAACATCGACGCATAATATTGTCGGAATGTTCAACAAAAAAGGCGGTCTTATGACTGCCTTTTTTGTTTTTCGGAAATAAAAATAGACCGCAAAATTTACGGTCTTTCGGGGGTGGAAGATGGGATTCGAACCCACGACACCTGGAACCACAATCCAGTGCTCTAACCTACTGAGCTACATCCACCATTTGGGGCTGCAAATATACAATATTTTTTTTCAGTCAAGAATTTGAGGACGGAATAATGAAAGAAAATTTTCGGCTTATTTTTAATGGAAGAAAAATGAGCGTTTTATTGTTTTCCTATCTTTGAAAGGATGTTTTTTAAGCACCCCACCGAAGTTACTTCCGGATCTCTTTCGCGGCTTGCCTGGAAGAAATTCAAACGCAATCCCCAGGGGATGATTGCGCTGGTGGTGATCGTGTTTGCCCTGATGCTGGGGCTTTTTGCCTATCTGATCATTCCCGACGCCACACCCGATGCCAACCGGCAGATCCTTGAAATTGCCACCCAAAAACCGGGATTTAAAGTACAGATGCTGAAGGTGCGAAAAAATGAACCCAACGTCACCGGTTCGTTTCTGCACAAAACGCTGTTCGGTAAAAAAAGCAATTATACCCTGATCCCTCTGGAATCATGGCATTTTGAAAAGGGAGGCCTTGTGCTGAAGGTCTTCGATGCCGACCATGACGGATTAACCCTGCACTATGGCCTGGCGGACATTTTGTATCCCCTGCAGGGTAAGGAAGAAGTGAAGGGAAATCAGGATACCTTCACCCTGTTGAACGGTCTTCGGAAAACCGGAGATATCCCTTCCATGCAAAAAGAGATCCTTGCCGAAAATATCACCTCCAAAACTTTCTTGCTGGGAACGGACCAGTTTGGCCGCGATCTCTTCAGCCGGCTGATCCTGGGAACGCGCATCAGCCTGTCGGTGGGTTTTGTTGCCGTGGGCATTTCGCTGATCATCGGGATTTTACTGGGCTCTTTTGCCGGATTTTATCAGGGCAGGGTAGACGATGTCATCAGCTGGTTTATCAATGTCGTTTGGTCCATTCCTACGTTGCTGCTGGTCATCGCCATCACATTTGCCCTGGGCAAAGGCTTTTGGCAGATCTTTTTTGCCGTGGGGCTTACCATGTGGGTGGAGGTGGCCCGGGTGGTCCGCGGACAAATGATGAGCGCCCGCCAGTACGAATACGTAGAAGCCGGCATGGCGCTGGGATTTTCTAAATTCCGAATCATGATCAAACACATCTTACCCAACATCCTGAGCCCGGTGATCGTAATTTCGGCGGCCAATTTTGCTTCAGCCATCCTGATCGAGGCCGGACTGAGTTTTCTGGGCATCGGCGTGCAGCCGCCCATTCCTTCCTGGGGAAATATGATCAAGGAATATTACAGTTTTATTGTGTTACACTCGGCCTACCTGGCCATCGTTCCCGGCGTGGCCATTGTTTTGCTGGTGCTGGCCTTTATGACCCTGGGCAACAGTCTTCGCGACGCCCTGGATGTGAAGGAAGAAGTCCGGACCTGACAAAAAAAATCTTCTGCTCACCGGAATACGAATCCGGAAATTTGTGTTAATTTTAGGATCTTTAAAACCCTAAAATACAACCCAATCATGAAAAACAGGATATTTTTTGTCATTTTTGCAGCCGCTTTCCTGCTGACCGCCTGTGTTCGGCACAAAAAGCAGACTTTTGTTTATCCTAAAGCAAAAAAAGTGGATACCGTAGATACCTATTTTGGCCATAAAGTGGCGGATCCTTACCGCTGGCTTGAGAATGATAATTCTGCCGAAACCAAACAGTGGGTGGCAGAAGAAAACACGCTAACGTTGGATTATCTTTCCAAAATCCCGTTTCGTGAGGCGCTGCGTGCCCGCCTGACGCAGATCTGGAATTATCCGAAATACGGCGTTCCCTTCAAAAGAGGCGGTTTGTATTTCTTTTTCAAGAATGACGGCGTTCAGAACCAGAGCGTGTTGTACATGCAAAAAACCTTGAAATCCGCACCGGAGGTGTTGCTGGACCCCAACAAACTTTCCAGTGACGGAACGGTCGCACTGGCTTCCATCGGGATCTCGAAAAACGGCAAATACCTGGCTTATGGCATGGCCCGGGGCGGATCGGACTGGAATGAAATTTATGTTATGGATATCGCAACCCGCAAAATGCTTCCGGACAGCATTAACTGGGTGAAGTTTTCCGGGATCTCCTGGAAAGGAGATGGATTCTTCTATTCCGCTTACAGTGCCCCGAAAAAAGGAGAAGAGCTGTTGCAGCAAAACCGATTCCATAAAGTTTTTTACCATCGGCTGGGAACGAAGCAGGACCAGGATATGCTGATCTTCCACAACGACAAGTTTCCGCTGCGGAATTATTATGCTTACACCACCCGGGATGAGAAATTTGTGATCGTCAGCGAATCGGAATCCACCAGCGGGAACGCGCTTTACGCTGCCCGGTTGGATGATGTCCGCCAGTTACATTTTGTGAATTTGTACAGCGGTTTCCAGTACAACAATACCGTTGTTGGAAACCTGGGCAATGATTTGCTGGTGCTGACTAATGAAAATGCGCCGTTTTATAAACTGGTGAAAATCGATTTTAATCATCCTCAAAAACAAACGGTGCTGCTTCCGGAAAAGAATGCCGAGAAGGAAGTGCTGCAATCGGTGGACCTGGTCGGAGACCAGCTTTTTGCAGAATACCTGAAAGATGCCAGCAGCCGGGGTTATTTCTACGATTACAACGGAAAATACCTGGCCGAGCTGAAACTCCCTGAAATGGGTACCATCGGCGATCTGAGCGGAGAAAAAGGGGATCAGGAAGCTTTCTACGGCTTTACTTCTTTTACGGTTCCCACCACCCTTTATTCCGTCGATGTGAAAACACATCAATCGGAAATCTTCAAAAAACCACAGGTCAATTTCAATCCGGATGATTTTGTTACGAAACAGGTGTTCTATCACAGCAAGGACAGTACCTTAATTCCGATGTTTATCACTTACAAAAAAGGAATAAAACTGGATGGGAACAATCCTACCTTGTTGTATGGTTACGGAGGCTTTGACATCAGCCTGACCCCCGGATTCAGCATCAGCCGCATGGCGTTTATGGAACAGGGCGGCATTTATGCCGAAGCCAACCTGCGCGGCGGCGGGGAATACGGTGAAGCCTGGCATGAAGCCGGCATGAAAATGCATAAGCAAAACGTTTTTGACGATTTTATTTACGCAGCGCATTATCTTATCAACGAAAAATATACCAACAGCAACAAACTGGCCATCATGGGCGGTTCAAACGGAGGCCTGCTGATCGGTGCCTGCATGACCCAGCAACCGCAGTTGTTCCGCGTGGCCATCCCCATGGTCGGGGTCATGGATATGCTGCGCTATCAGAAGTTTACCATTGGCTGGGCCTGGGCTTCCGACTACGGCCGCAGTGATGAAAGCGAAGCCATGTTCAAGTACCTCTACGGCTATTCGCCTTTGCATAACATCAAAAAAGGAGTGCTGTATCCGGCGACCCTGGCGATTACCGCCGACCATGACGATCGCGTCGTTCCGGGCCATACTTTTAAATTTATGGCCACCCTGCAGGCAAATGCATCACCCGAACGCCCGGCTTTGGTAAGAATTGAAACAAGGGCGGGCCATGGCGCCGGGAAGCCTACCTCGAAACAAATTAATGAAGCCACGGATATATATTCTTTCATCATGTATAACCTGGGCATGAACCCCCATTTTCAGTGATGACCGGTTAACCCGGGATGCCATTTGTCATAATTTCTGCCGAACCTACTGAAAATCGGACCAATGCCGGTGGTATGAGGTAAGACGTTGGGTGGGGAAAATCTTGAAATAATCATTTAAAAACCTGAAGAAGAATATTATAGAAC
>JBJKPL010000072.1:0-4789 GCA_046706345.1 Candidatus Sulfidibacterium sp. | reverse complement strand
TTGTCCACCTGCGGAGGCATGGGGGTCGAATAAGTCATCCCGTTGACGGTAAGATGTTCTTTCGATCCATTCATCACTTGCTCGATCAGTCTTTTTTTGGATGCCTTTTTCAGAAAATCGGAACCTTTCAGGGGTGGAAATGTTCCCGGAAGGCCCGTTCCCGTCACCTGATGGCAGGCCATGCATTTCCGGAAATAGATCTCTGCCCCCCGGTTGTTTTCGGAGGTGTTTGCCTGGCCGAATACCTTGCCGGCAAACAGAAATACACCTGCCATCGCGACCCCTATGATTAACTTTTTCATGACGAAGTTTTTTACTGTGTTCTTAACCTTAGCGCGTTACTGATCACCGAAACCGAGCTGAAGCTCATGGCCGCCGCCGCAATGATCGGGCTCAGCAGCAGTCCGAACACCGGGAATAAAACCCCGGCTGCGATCGGCACTCCGATGGAATTGTAAACAAAGGCGAAAAACAGATTCTGCTTGATGTTTCGCATCACTTTGTGGCTTAATTCGTGCGCTCTTACAATCCCGTTTAAATCGCCCTTCACCAGGGTGATCTCGGCGCTTTGCATGGCGATGTCAGTGCCGGTCCCCATGGCAATGCCGATGTTGGCCAGCGTGAGGGCCGGGGCATCATTGATGCCGTCACCCGCCATGGCCACCACATGGCCCATGTCCTGTAATTCTTTGATTTTGTTGTATTTGTCTTCCGGCAGGCAATCGGCCTGATTACCGTCAATGCCTAGTTCACCGGCAATGACTTTGGCCGTAGCTTCGTTGTCTCCGGTCAGCATCATGACCTGCAATCCTGCTTTGTGAAGCGCCTTCACGGCTTTGTAGGACGTTTCTTTGATGCGGTCCGACACACTGACCATGCCGACCACCGATTTATCGACGATGAGAAACATCACGGTTTGACCGGATTGCTGCCATTGGGTGGCGGCTTCAACCTGTTTTGAAGACAACCTGGCTCCCAACGCATCCACGAGTCTTTGATTTCCCAGGCCCACGGTTTTTCCGTCGGTTTTGGCTTTTACTCCCATCCCGGTAACGGATTCAAAATCTTTCACTTCTTTCAGGGGAATTTCCTTTTCCCGGGCGCCTTTCACGATGGCTTCAGCTACGGGATGTTCACTGTTTTTGTCGATGGAGGCGGCCAGCTGAAGGATGTCGTTGTCTTTGAAAGCGCCATCAAAAGAAACAAAAGAATTCAACCCGGGTTTTCCTTCGGTGAGGGTCCCGGTTTTGTCTACAATGAGGGTGTCCACTTTGTTCATTTCTTCGATGGCCCGGGCATCTTTCACCAGGATGCCTGACTGAGCGGCCCGTCCGGTCCCGACCATGATGGACATCGGCGTGGCCAGTCCCAGTGCGCAGGGACAGGCGATCACCAGCACGGCGATGGCGTTGACAAAAGCATACACCACGGCGGGTTGCGGTCCCCAGAAATACCAGATTACAAAAGTCAGAATGGCCGCGGAAACCACGATCTGCACAAAATATTTGGCCACTTTATCTGCCAGTTGCTGTATCGGTGCACGGGAGCGGCTGGCTTTGTTGACCATATCAATGATCTGCGAAAGCAGGGTCTCAGCGCCGACTTTTTCAGCTTTCATTTTAAAAGTGGTCTTCCCGTTAACGGTTCCGCCGATTACCGCATCGCCGACGGTCTTGTCATTGGGGATCGGCTCGCCGGTGATCATGCTTTCGTCCACCGTGCCGGTTCCTTCCATGATAACCCCGTCCACCGGTAATTTTTCCCCCGGACGGATCTGAATAATATCGCCTTCCACCACTTCATCCACAGGAATTTCCTGTTCCTTTCCGTTTCGAATCACACGTGCCACCGGCGGTACAAGATTCAGCAAGGCTTTCAGGGCCGTATTGGTTTTACTGTGGGCGCGAAGTTCAAGCACCTGTCCCATTAAAACCAGGGTCAGAATGAAAGCGGCCGCTTCAAAATAGAGATGAACGTTGCCCTGTGCATCTTTAAATTGAGCCGGAAAAAGTCCCGGAAAAAACATTCCGAGCACACTAAAGGTAAAGGCGGCGCCGACTCCCAGCGAGATCAGGGTCCACATATTGGGCGACCAGCGTTTTACCGAATTCCAGCCGCGGATAAAAAAATCCCACCCGGCGTAAAACACCACCGGAAGCGTCAGAATGAATTCAGTCCAGCGCCAGAAATTTTCCGGAGCGATCTTGTTCAGATCCAGCACCAGTCCCGACATGGAGATGAAAAGAACCGGAACGGACAAGGTCAGGGCAAGCCAGAAACGCTTTTTCATACTGCTGTAGGCTTTGTCTTCTTCACTTTTTTCAGTGTCCGGAACCGGAACCAAATCCATGCCGCATTTCGGGCAGGATCCCGGCGTGTCGCTGATCACTTCAGGGTGCATCGGGCAGGTATATTTACTGCTCTTTTTGGGTGTCGCGCTTACTTCTTCAATTAAGTGCATGCCGCAAACCGGGCAATCACCGGGTTTGTCGTAAGTTTTGTCGCCTTCGCAGCGCATGGGGCAGAAATAGCGGTTGCCGCCGTTCTGATGCGCCGGTGAAGCCATTTTCATTTTTTTGGGATCCGGTGCAGCGTGGTTGTGGGCAGAATGGTGTTGTTGATTTCCATCGCCGACAGGCACCAGATGCATTCCGCAAACGGGGCATTTTCCGGGCTGGTCATAGATCTTGTCGCCTTCACACAGCATCGGGCAGTAATAGTTGTCGCCGATATGTGCCTGGACGGGATCCATTTTCATTTTTCTGGGATCCGGCGCAGCGTGGTTGTGGGCAGGATGATGTTGTTGCTTTCCATCGCCGACAGGCACCAGATGCATTCCGCAAACGGGGCAGTCTCCAGCCCCTTCATAAATTTTGTCGCCTTCACAGTGCATGGGACAATAATAATTCAGGTCCTTCTCTTTTTCTTCCTTGTTTTTACCAGTCGGATTCATATTGTTTTGTGTTTTAAATGTTTCTAAAAAGTTGGTTTTTTCGGTTCATTTGGGAGCCGGGATCTAGTAACGTAAATCAGCCGACATCCTATCGAATTCTTCTTTGCTGATTTCGCCCCGGGCATATCTTCTTTTCAGGATATCCAGCGGTGAATCTTGCTGAATGTCGTGGTGACGGGTGTCGTGTCGGGTAATGCTTACGATCAACCAGACAAAAAGACTCAGGAGGATCAGCCCGAAAATCCAGCCGAAACCCATTCCCCATCCTGACATTAATCCAAAGTGCATCATGATATTTTATTTTTTTTGTTTTTAACAACATTTGTAAAAGTCGGCGATCAGTCGCAGCAGGACCCTTTTGATTTGGAAAAGGGACTGCTTTTGCCGCTTTTTCTGGGCATCAGTTTGCTGAGAAATCCTGCTTTCCCGGCCTTGGGGTTCTTTTTGAAATTGAAAGAAAGATTTTTCAGTTCCTGTTCGATAGAACCATAGCTTTGGGCTTTGGGGCTGAAATCAACCTCCACGAAATCCAGCCCGAGGTGTACCGACTCCATGCCGGTCAACCCGGAAAGACGCCGGAACAACGTATCCCGATCTTCCTGGGAAATGATTTCCCCGGAATAAAAACGTTCGGTGATCAAACTACTTTTCATGATCTTAAAAGATTTGCCACAAAAGTAGTATGAGTAGGGGTTGGAATGTGTTACATAATTCTGGAAAAGACTTGCAAGTTTTTTCCATTGACCGGATGACCGGACTAAAAAACAGCAGGCTAAATTTGATCGACTACCTGCTTTAGTTTCTCGGTTACCCGGACGGAAATTGAATTTAATTCTTCATTTTGCAGGCTTTGCATCATGGTTTGAGGATTGATGGCGCTGACTTCAATCCCGTTTTCTTTTTCCTGAATCAGCAAATTACACGGAAGCAGCAATCCGATGTTTTCTTCGGCCAGCACCGACTGGTAAGCTTCTTGGGGACTGCAGGCTTCCAGAACGATATAGTTCCTCAGGTCGGCACCGATCTTTTCTTTGAGTGTTTTCCGGAAATCAATCTCTGCAATCACCCCGAAACCCGCCTTCTGCAGTGCCTGGCGGGTTCTTTCCAGCGCGGTTTCAAAAGAAACCTGTTTTAGTCTTTTTGAAAAATAATAATCCATGGCAGTATGTTTTTGGTTGATTAGTAATTGTTATGAATGCAAATTTACACATCCCCCGGCTTGGATTTCCCGATGGTCATAAAAATGACGCATAAAATTTTTTTATGACTTTATAACCTCATGTTTTGGATCGTGCCTTGTTTTTGAACGGGGGATAGGGGAAAGAATTTTATGAAAAATTGTTAATGAGCAGTCCGAACTTTAATAAAACGCCAAAAAAATGTATTTTTGATATCGGTAGAAATTGCGGGGGTACCCGCATCTTAAGAGATGAATATTGAGAAAAATTTACGCCTGCATTCCGATCTTTCCCCATTCCCGGCAATTGGATTTATATATTTAAGGTATTGAAATACAGCATAATTAATCATGATAATAAATCACGGTCTTTGTAAAGAAAAAAGCATGGGCAAAAAAAGGAGGGACTCTGCCTGGTTGGGGATAATCCTGGTGCTCTGTTTTGTTTCGGTGGCCTCGGCAACGGAAAAAAAGCAGGTTCATACACCGGAGATCTGTTCCATTGCCGCGGTGAAAGTAGATCAAAATCATGATTTTGTACCCGATCGGCTGGGGGATACGGTGACAGTTTCGGGCGTTGTCACCGTGGGCTCGGGGGTTCTGCAAACGAAAAACCTGTTTATTGCCATGGAAGATTCCACTGCCGGGATCATGGATTA